>NZ_CAJE01000008.1 GCF_000308215.1 Methanomassiliicoccus luminyensis B10 | reverse complement strand
TCTTCACCGGCACCGGCGTGGGGGGCGGGGCCGTGATCGGGGGGCGCCTGCTGGGGGGTACCACCGGCTGCGGGGCGCACTTCGGCCACGTGTCCGTGGCGCTGGACGGGCCGAGGTGCACCTGCGGGCGGAACGGGTGCGTGGAATCCTACGCCGGCGGCATGGGGATCGCCGCGCGGGCCAGGGAGCTAGTCACCAGCGAACCCATCGCGGGCCGGCACCTCCTCGGCATGGTCGACGGCGACGCCGACGCCATCACCGCCCGCGAGGTCTCCCGGGCCGCTTCGGAGGAGGACCCTCTGGCCATGAGCATCAGGGCCTCCGCCGTCTCCGCCCTGGCGTCCGGTACGGCCAGCGTGGTGAACTGCTTCGACCCCGAGCTGGTGGTGCTGGGCGGTTCGGTGATCCAAGGGTTCCGGGGCATGTTCGAGGAGGTCCGAGACGGGATCATGGAGGCGGTGCTTCCTCCCATCAGGCCATCGCTGAGGATCTCGCGGTCACAACTGGGCGACGAGGCGGGAGCGGTGGGCGCGGCCTCCCTGGTCCTCCGGCCGGAATGATCACTTTTTCGCTTCCGCGTCGATGGTGGCGATGAGCGCCTTCAACCTCTTCCCCTTGAGCTTAAGCTCCTGGTGGGTCAGGGTATCGCCCTCGGGGCAGAGGGCGTCGATCATGAATGCGCCGTCCTCGTCGATGTTGACGGGATAGAGGGCGCAGCCCAGGGGCCTGGACTGATATTCGCGGCACCTCCTGCGCTCCGGGTCGTAGAAGAAGCACCACACCCCCGCGTTCTTCAGGCGGGGTATGCCGTCCACGCCGACGTAGCAGAAGTCATCCCTGCGGTACCCCCTCCGCTCAAGGCGTGATATGTCGGCGCGGGAGAGCTCCATCATGGTCTCCCGGCAGCACTCCTGACAGTGCGAGCAGCGCATAGTTCCAGTATTATCGGGCGGGATATAAGCGTTGGTCCGCGCTCATGGCCTCGAGCGGGCCGCAACGATGTGGCTCGAGCCCACTGGCCTCGGGAGGCGGGGCCGCCCCCTCGGCCCGCCTGGGCCCTCATAGCAACCACCCATGAGCATTGCTGTTGTCAATTTCCTGCTGGAAGGCCCCCTCGTCGGGTTTCCCGGCCATGGAGCGACTTTTCGAGGGGAGTTTGTTAAATCCTAGAAACCTTTCTCGCCGAAAGCCGAGAAAATGATAACAGAAAAGCAGGTCATGATCATCTCCGCGCTCACAATCGTCGCCATACTGGGCTCGATCGTCGCGGTGGTGTCCCTGGACCGGCAGGCCCGCGGGCCCCTGGAGGCCGGCTACGATGGCTCCGGAGCGGTGAAGGTCAGCATATCCTCGGTCCGTCCGATGGCGTCCCCGAGCGCTTCCGAGGGGGGCATCGTCCAGGTCCGCCTGAACATCACCAACGGCGATGCCGATCCCCTGTACCTAACCCCATACTTCTTCCGGCTGACCGGCTCTGACGGCGTTGCGTACAACTACCACTGGAGCTCGGGCGCTTCCATGCCCGACAGCCTCGGCAGCGGCGCCACCGGGGAGGTCGTCATCGCCTACCAGCTCCCCGCGGGCGTAACGCCGGAACTGCTGACGTTCTACGATGTGACGCACAGCGTGCCCGTGCCCCTCTGAAGCGCGTGGCCCCTTGGACCCCCTGGCCGGATCGTCCCGACTCGGGACGATATCGCCTGCCGTTTTCCCCGGAAGCGGTCTTCCCGGCCTCAGGCCCTCAGCGCCCTGGCGTTAATGGCCACTACTATGGTGCTGATGCTCATGAGGACGGCCCCGACCGCAGGAGTAAGGACTATGCCGTAGCTGTACAGCAGGCCCGCGGCGACCGGGATGGCGAAGGCGTTGTAGCCGGTGGCGTATATCAGGTTCTGCACCATCTTAGAGTATGTCCTCTTGGAAAGCGCCATGATGCCCGCCACGTCCCGGGGGTCGCTGCGCACCAGCACGATGTCCGCCGATTCCACCGCCACGTCCGTGCCGGCGCCGATGGCGACGCCGACATCGGCCTGCGCCAGGGCGGGGGCGTCGTTGACCCCGTCGCCCACCATGGCCACGGCGTACCGCTCTTGTACAGAGCGGATGACCTCGGCCTTCTGGGACGGAAGCACCTCCGCGTGGTACTCGTCCAGCCCGATCTCGTCGGCGACCCATTTGGCCACGTGGCGGTTGTCCCCGGTGAGCATGATGCACCGGTACCCCATCTCCTTGAGCCGCCTGACCGCCTCCCTTGACTCCGGGCGTATGATATCGGCGAGCGCGATGGCCCCGACGGCCCGATCGCCCTCCACCAGCGCCACCACGGTCTTGCCCTGCCGGGCGGCCTCCTCGGCTTCCTCGCTGTCAAGAGGGATCCCTTTCTCCTCCAGGTACCCGGGGCTGACCGCTCGGAGCGGTCTTCCTCCGACCATGCCCTCCACCCCCTTGCCGGGGAGCGCGCGAAAGCCTTCCACCGGCTCAAGTTCCAGCTCCCTCTCCCGGGCCCTGTCCACGATGCCCCGGGCGATGGGGTGCTCCGAATACCGCTCCAGCGACGCGGCCGCGGCCAGCACCTCGTCCTCCGTCCGGCCGCTCAGCGGCATCACGTCGGTGACCCCGAACCGTCCAAGGGTCAGGGTCCCGGTCTTGTCGAACACTATGGCATCGAGGCCCCTGGCCCTCTCGAAGGCCTGGCGGTCCCGTATAAGAAGGCCGGCCCCGGCGGCAAGGGAAGTTGACACCGCGACCACCAGCGGTATCGCCAGGCCCAGCGCGTGAGGGCAGGAGATCACCATGACCGTGACGGCGCGCTCCACCGCGAAAGAGGCACCCTGTCCGAGCAGCAACCATGCCGCCAGGGTCAGGGCCGCCACGGACAAGGCCACTACCGTGAGCGCGAAAGCGGCCCGGTCGGCCAGGTCCTGCGTCCTGGACTTGGAGCCCTGGGCCGTCCTAACCAGCTCGATGACCTGGTTGAGGTAGGTGTCCTTGCCGGTCCTGGTGACCTCGATCACCAGGGACCCTTCGCCGTTGACCGCTCCCCCGATGGCCTGGTCGCCGGCCCTCTTGGGCACCGGGCGCGATTCCCCGGTCAGCAGGGACTCGTTCACGCTCGACCCCCCGTCCACTACGGTGCCGTCGATAGGCACCTTCTCTCCCGGCCTCACCAGCACGCGGTCGCCGGCCTGGAGGTCCTCCACCCTGACGTCCTCGGCGCCGCCGTCCCGCACCAGGTGCGCCTCGCTGGGAAGAATGCGCACCAGCTCCTCCAGGGCCCGGGATGCTCCCATCACCGAGCGCATCTCCATCCAGTGGCCCAGGAGCATGATGTCGATCAGGGTCGCCAGCTCCCAGAAGAACACGCTGCCCCCCAGGCCCAGCACCGACGCGGCGCTGTAGAAGTACGCCACGCTGACGGCGACCGCTATCAGGGTCATCATGCCCGGGGTCCGTGCCCGAAGCTCCTGCGCCGCTCCCTTCAGGAACGGCCACCCACCGTACAGGTAGACGAAGGTGGAGAGCAGCAGGAGGACCAGCTGGTCGCCCGGGAAGGCGAGGGAGTAGCGGAGAAGCTCCTGCACTTCCATGGTGAGAAGGAGGATCGGCACGGTCACCAGGACCGAGACGATGAGGCGGTCCCGGAGGTCCTTCATCATGCCCTTGTGGTCAAGGTGCCCGCCCCCGCCGCCGTGGGAGACGTGGCCGCCCCCGCCGCCGTGGGAG
>NZ_CAJE01000007.1 GCF_000308215.1 Methanomassiliicoccus luminyensis B10 | reverse complement strand
GGGCGCGGCGGGCCTCCCCGCGGTCCCTGGGGCCGGGCCCCTGGCGCGGGGGACCTCCGTGGCCTTCATGGGCACCGCTCCCGTCGTCCATGCTCATGACAACGTCGCGGTGCGCATGCGGCATGTGCAAAATGTGGAAGCTCGGGGATAATATCCTTGTTGCCGGTTTTATTCCGAAGCGGCCTTCTCCTTGATCTCAGCGTACTTCTTGCGGTACTCCCGCTCGCAGATGGGGCAGCACAGATAGTGGTCCTTCCCGTCCAGGCGGATCTTGTGCGGGGTGCCCTCGATGACCTTCTTGCAGTAGTAGCATTGCATGCTGACCGGCGCTCCCTCTGACACCAGGGCCAGGGGCTCTTTCTTCCTGGTCTCCACGTGCACATAGTGGTCGTACTCCTGCACCAGGGGGACGCTCCCTATGTCATTGAGCACGCTCTCCTGCTCGGCGATGGAGCGGAACACCGCCGTGGCGATCACCCGGCCTCCCCCGGCGATCGCCATCTCCCGGATAAGCGGCATCTCCGCAAGGGCATCCGCCACCGCGCTCACGTCCGACGGGCGCGAGCGAATTATGAGGAACATCACCCCCTGGCCCAGCGCGGAGGGCACGATGTCCGCGCCGAAGCCACGGACCACCCCCACCTCCTGGAGCGCCTTCAGCCTCGCGCTCACCGTCGGCGAGGTGAGGCCAGACGCCTCCGCCATGTCCTTAAGGGACATCCTGGCATCCTTCTGCAGCAGCTCCAAGATCATCGAGTCGTGGGCATCGAGCTTCATGGCAAGTATATCGGCGTTCGACTTATAAGCATTTAGAAACATCGAATGGTCATCTGCAAAAACATCGAATAATAAAACAACATCCCTTTGAAGGGGCACGTCCATAGGGTGGGAGCGACGCGCCTGGGGCCGCCGAGGCGGGCGCGACGGGGAAAGGGGCCGCATGACCAAGGAGAAGTTCGACGTAAGGGGGATGACCTGCTCGGCCTGCTCGAGCGCGGTGGAGCGCAGCGTGAGCAAGCTTCCCGGAGTGAGGAGCGTCAGCGTCAACCTGCTGAGCAACAGCATGGTGGTGGACCACGATGCCAGCGTCTCCGCCGAGGACATCGCCAATGCCGTCAAGAGCGCTGGCTACGATGCCTCGCCGACAAGGGCCGCTGCTCCTGCCGAGAAAAAGAGCGCCCCCGCCGTGGACGCGGCGCGCCTGGAGTCGGACAGCCTGAAGCGGCGGCTGATCGTGTCGGCCGCCTTCACCGTCCCGCTGTTCTATATCGCCATGGGCCACATGTTCGACTGGCCCCTGCCCTCCTTCCTGACGGGGCACCAGAACGTCCTGGCCTTCGCATTCACCCAGTTCCTCCTGGTCCTGCCGGTGGTGGTCGTCAACGGGAAGTACTATACCCGGGGGTTCAGGGCCCTGGCGAAGAGAGCGCCCAATATGGACTCCCTCATAGCCCTGGGCTCCGGGGCCGCGGTCGCTTACGGCGTCTTCGCCATATACATGATCGGCTACGCCCTAGGGAACATGGACCACGCCATGCTGGAGCGGTACTCCATGGACCTGTACTTCGAGTCCGCGGCCATGATCCTCACCCTCATCACCCTGGGCAAGTACTTCGAGGCCCGGGCCAAGGGCAGGACCTCGGAGGCCATCACAAAGCTGCTGGACCTTGCCCCCAAGACCGCGCTGGTGGAGAGGAATGGCGCCGAGGTGGAGATACCGGTGGAGCAGGTGGCGAAGGGCGACACCGTCATCGTCAAGCCCGGCTGGAGGATCCCCGTGGACGGGGTAGTGACCCAGGGGAGCACTTCCGTGGACGAATCGGCGCTCACCGGGGAGAGCATCCCGGTGGAGAAGGTGGTGGGCAGCCAGGTGATCGGGGCGACCATCAACAGGACTGGCTCCTTCCGCTTCACGGCCCAGAAGGTGGGCGACGACACCACCCTCGCCCAGATCGTGAGGCTGGTGGAAGAGGCGGCGTCGTCCAAGGCGCCCATCGCCAAGCTGGCCGACCGCATCAGCGGGGTGTTCGTGCCCACGGTTATCGCTGTCGCCCTCATCGCCGGAGCGGCCTGGCTCCTGGCGGGGCAGAGCTTCGAGTTCGCCTTCACCTCGGCCATCGCGGTCCTGGTGATATCATGCCCCTGCGCCCTGGGCCTGGCGACCCCCACGGCCATCATGGTGGGGACCGGCAAGGGGGCCGAGAACGGCATCCTCATCAAGTCCGCGGAGGCGCTGGAGGCGGCGCACCTCATCGACACGGTGGTGCTCGACAAGACCGGCACCATCACCGAAGGGAGGCCGAGGGTAACGGACGTGGTGGCCGCGGACGACACCGAGCTGCTGCGCGTCGCCGCATCGCTGGAGCGGCACTCGGAACACCCCCTGGCCGACGCGATAACGGCGCGCGCCGACGAGCTTGGTCTGGACCTTGCCCCGGTAGAGGATTTCCTCGCGGTCCCGGGCCAGGGGCTGCAGGGGCGCGTGGACGGGACCATGGTGTACGCCGGCAACCTGCGCATGATGATGGAGAAGGGCATCGACACCTCCGCCCTGGACGGGGAGGCGGACCGCCTGGCCGAGGGGGGGAAGACCCCCCCTGTACTTCGCCGGCGAGCGGGGGGCGCTCGGCCTCATCGCCGTGGCGGACGTCATAATGCCCACCAGCCCGGAGGCCATCGGCCGCTTCAAGGAGATGGGCATCGACGTGGTAATGCTCACTGGGGACAACAAGCGGACCGCCGAGGCCATACGAAAGAAGCTGGGCATCGGCCGTGCCCTGGCGGAGGTGCTGCCGCAGGACAAGGAGCGGGAGATTTACCGGCTGCAGGGCGAGGGAAAGCGGGTGGCGATGGTGGGGGACGGCATCAACGACGCGCCGGCGCTGGTCCGCGCGGACTGGGGGTGGCTATCGGGCGCCGGGACGGACATAGCGATAGAGTCGGCCGACATCGTGCTGGTAAAGAGCGACCTGCGCGACGCCGCCACCGCCATACAGCTGAGCCGGGCGACCATACGGAACATCCGGCAGAACCTGTTCTGGGCGTTCTTCTACAATGTGGTGGGCATACCCATCGCCGCGGGCATCCTGTACCCCGCCTTCGGCATCCAGCTGAGCCCGATGATCGCGGCGGCGGCCATGAGCTTCAGCTCGGTGAGCGTGGTCAGCAACGCGCTGCGGCTTAAGAGGTTCCGGCCCTCCTTCGAGGAGGCCCGGGCCCCCGGGCAATGCGACGCCGCGTGCCCGGCGGTGAGCGAGAACGTGAGAGACAAAGAGAGCGAAAAGAAAGGAGATGATGGAATGAGGAAAGTAATGACGATCGAGGGCATGAGCTGCGGGCACTGCTCCGCGAGGGTGGAGAAGGCCCTCGGGGCGATAGAGGGCGTCAGCGCGAAGGTGGACCTGGACAGGAAGCAGGCCATCGTCACGCTCTCCAAGGACGTCCCGGACGAGACGCTGAAGGCCGCGGTGACCAACGCTGGCTACGAGGTCAAGAGCATCGGGCCGGCGTGACGGGCAACGGCCCTCCGGGCCCCTTTTTACCTTTTGCGAGAATTGGATTCACGGCAATATGGTTTATTACCTCCTGCCGCTAGGAGGGGGCGGTCCTGGGAGGACTTCAGCATGAGTTGGGATACTGCGATCGTTAGCGCGATGGCTGCGGTAGTGCAGCTGGTGGTGGGATTGGTCCTGGCCATGGGTGCCGTGTACATCGGCCTCAAGCTCTTCGACCGGCTCACCAAGGGGCTCCGTGAATGGGAGGAGATCAAGAACGGCAATGTCGCTGTCGGCATATTCATCGCCGCGGTGATAATCTCGATCTCCTTCGTTATCCAGAGCAGCGTGGCCTCGCTGCTGGCCGGTCTCGATACTGCCACCGACCCCGCCGGCCTGGCGGTCGTGCTGGGCCTGGGGCTGTTGAACCTGGCCATCGGGATCATCGCCGGCGTCGGCTCGGTGTACTTGGCCATCAAGATCTTCGACCGCATCACCGTCGATATCGACGAGATGAAGGAGCTGGAGAAAGGCAACGTGGCCATCGCCATCATCCTGGCGGGCGTGCTCCTGGCGGTGTCGTTCATCATCGCCTCGGCGGTGACCGGCATCACCTCGGCGCTCAGCCCGGAGAACCTCGGCCTGGTCTGAGCCGGCCTTTCTTCCAATCTTTTCCCTTTTCGTTTTATTTCACCGGAGCGAGAGCGTCCAGCCCGGCATCTGGCCGCGCGGCATAATAAATAAATACGCCGGGTTTCCAGAGAAAATCACCGCTGGCCAGGGCGCGGCCCGAGGCAGGTTCGGTGATCTGGATGGTATTGATAGGCTATCACTCCTCTCACGAGCAGTTCCCCCCGAGCAGGCTGCTCCAACTGGTGCAGAGGGCGGAGAAGGCAGGGTTCACCGCGGCGATGTGCTCCGACCACTTCGCGCCCTGGAGCGAGAGGCAGGGGCAGAGCGGCTACGCGTGGTCCTGGCTGGGAGCGGCGATGCAGGCCACCGCTGTGCCGTTCGGGGTGGTGTGCGCGCCGGGGCAGAGGTATCACCCCGCCATCGTGGCCCAGAAGGCCGCCACGCTGGAGGAGATGTTCCCGGGCCGATTCTGGATGGCCGTGGGGAGCGGACAGTTCGTGAACGAGGTGGTCACGGGGCAGGGGTGGCCGTCCAAGCGCGTCCGGGACCAGCGGCTCAGGGAATCGGCCGAGATCATAAAGCGGATGTGGGCCGGGGAGACGGTGGACCATCACGGCGCGGTGACCGCGGAAGAGGGAAAGCTGTACACCCGGCCGGCCAGACCTCCGATGCTGGTCGGTGCCGCGCTGTCGGAGCCGACGGCGTCCTTCGTGGGGAGCTGGGCCGACGCCATGATCACCACCTCGCGGCCGCCGGAGCAGCTGAGGGAGGTCATCAGAGCGTTCCGCGAGGGCGGCGGCAAGGGAAAGCCGGTCTTCCTGAAGGTCCAGCTCTCCTACGCCCGGGACGAGAGGGCCGCCGAGGAGGGGGCCTGGTCGCAGTGGGCGCCGGTCCTCCTGCCGCACGACCTTACCACGGACCTCAGGACGCCCCGGCAGTTCGACCGGGCCGCTTCCGTGCTCGACCCCCGGGCGCTGCGGGAGGGCGTGAGGGTCTCCTCGGACCTGGAGGAGCATCTGCGCTGGCTGAAGGACGACATCTCGGAGGGGGTGGACCGCATCTACCTCCACAACGTCAACTTGGAGCACGACGCGTTCATCGAGGACTTCGGAAAGAGGGTCCTTCCGTTCCTGGGGAGCTGAGATGTACGAGCCCATCTCGCACTACGGCATGATAGGGAACCTGCGCACCGTGGCCCTGATCAGCAAGAACGGGTCCCTCGACTGGTGCTGCCTCCCCCACATCAACGGGCCCAGCGTGTTCGCGGCCCTCCTGGACCATCGCAAGGGAGGGAGGTTCGCCATCACCCTGGGCGATTCCGAGAGCTGGCAGGAGTACGACACCGGGACCAACGTCCTGCACACCTGGATGCATTGCAAGGACGGGGAGGCCATCACCACCGAGTTCATGCCCTTGTGGGGCGACCTCAACGGGAAAGGGCGCTCCCAGAGCGTCCCGGAGGTCCATCGCATGGTGGAATGCATCAGGGGAAAGGTCGACCTCGACGTGGAATGGTCGCCCCGCTTCGACTACGCCAGGGGGCTCCCGGAGATCCGCCGGACGGAGGTGTGGACAGCGGCCAGCGGCGGGAGCGTTCTCACCCTCTCGGGGTTCCAGGAGGGAGAGGTGCGGGAGACCCCCTACGGCCAGTCGGTGAAGGGGGCCCTCCCGCTGGAGGCGGGGGACCGCCGGGCCATGGTATGCCAGTGGGGCGGCGGCACTGCCCAGAACGAGGAGTACACCTGGGAGATGCTGCGGAAGACCTCCCGGGCATGGAAGGCCTGGACGAACCTGGGCATGCTGGCCCGAGACCCCGATTGGGCGGCGCCGTGGACCCACATGCTGGTACGGTCCGAGCTGGCGCTGAAGCTGATGATCCACGCCGACACCGGGGCCATGGTGGCCGCGCCCACCACTTCCCTGCCGGAGGTGAAGGGGGGATCGAAGAACTGGGACTACCGGTTCACCTGGATCAGGGACGCCTCCCTGGCCTCGCAGGCCCTGCTGTTCCTGGGCCACGAACGCGAGGCGGTGGAGTTCCTGGAGTGGCTGGAGAAGGTGTCGGAGCCCTCCCCGGGCCAGCCCTGGGAGCCCCGGATAATGTACGGGTGCCACGGGGAAAATGTCGAGGCGGATTATCTGCTCAGGCACCTGGAAGGCTATGCCGGCTCTCGCCCGGTGCGCATCGGGAACACCGCGGTGGAGCAGAAGCAGCATGAGGTGTACGGGGAGCTGATGAACATCGGCTACGCGCTGCTGCGGAGAGGCACCGAGCTGGACCGCGGGACCAAGGCGTTCCTGGCACGATGCGCCGACAAGGTCTGCGACATCTGGGACACCCCCGACTCGGGGATATGGGAGTCGAGGGAGGAGCCCAAGCACTACGTCTACTCCAAGGTGATGATGTGGGTCGCCCTGGACCGAGCGTTCCATATGTCCGAGCAGTTCGGGCTGGAAGGGGACGTGGAGAAGTGGAGGTCCACCGGGGACGCCATCGCCCAGGCGGTGCTGGAGAAGGGGTACGACGAGTACCAGGGTACGTTCGTGGAGTACTTCGGCTCCACCAAGCTGGACGCGGCCAACCTGCGCATCCCGGTGATGGAGTTCCTGCCCTTCAGCGACTACCGGGTCCAGGGGACCATCGACCGGACCATGGAGAGGCTGATGGTCAACGACCTGGTGTACCGCAACGAGCATGTGGACGAGGAGGGGCGGGAGGGGGCGTTCGGCATCTGCACCTTCTGGCTGGTCATCGATCTGGCCCTGTCCGGCCGACTGGCGGAGGCGAAGCGCATCTACGAGGGCGCGCTGCGCTACGCCAAGAACCTGGACCTGCTTCCGGAGCAGATCGATCCGTACACCGGGGAGTTCCTGGGCAACTTCCCCCAGGCGTTCACGCACATAGGGCTCGTCAACGCGGCCCTGTATATCGCCCTGGGCGAGGCCAGGGACATCCAGGTCCCCCCGCCCATCGGGACCAGGGAGCACCGGCAGATACTGGGCAGGATGCACCTGGAGGGGGAGTCGGGACGCTCCAGGGGCAATGCCGTGGTCGCCCCGTCGAAGAGCAGGGGGCCCTGAGGAAAAAGCGTCGCTGGCTATACCTGGGCGCCTGACGGCGCACCCGCCCGGTCCCAGAACTCCGAGGTGGCGTAGGGGAGTACCCTCTCGCGGTCCACATTGGAGATCCTGTAGCGGCCCTCCTCCTTGTCGACCACCAGGAGAGGTATGGTCCCGCAGTCGTCCATCCCACCGGCCTCCCGGTCGAAGGCGAGCGTGACGAAATAGGGGGTCGCGGAGGTCATTATGCTGACGGCCATGTACTTCGGCTCCCGCTTCAATACGCTAATGGCGGTGCCTCCCAGGCGGAAGTGGGACGCCTCGAACCTCTTGATGAGCCCCAGGGGGAACTCCGAGCTTAGGATCCTGAGAAGCCTCTCGGAGACCTGGAACGCCGGCACGTAACCTGGCTTGTCCTGCATGGTGACCATGAGCTCCTCTGTCTCCGGCCGCCGGTACGGGCGAGAGGACTCTATTTCCACCATGGTGCGGAACTCCTCGTAGTCCTTAAGGAACCGACCCTCCCTCATGATACCCCCCGCAGGTAAATAGCGTCCCGATTATTAATTCTCGCGCATCATATATATTATCGAAAAAGGGACCAATCAGCGGGGGATGGGGAATCTCGCTGACGGGGCAGGGACCCGCACCGATGCGCGCGAGGGCAAGCGCGGCGCCGTTCCCATGGCGGAGAACGCCGTGGATGGTGAAGCAAGCCGGGGGCAGCGGCCAGGCGGCCGCCGCTATATCGGAGGCCGAGCCCCCGACAGAAAAGTTGTAATATGATGCGGTCAAAGTTGCCCCGCATGGTCAAGATGGACGTGGAAGACCTCACCTCACAGCGGATGGAGATGATCCAGATGGAGAACCCCGACCTCTTTACCAGATATGATCTGGAGGAAGGCGACGAGGGGGAGTGGGCGCTCATTACCGTGACGGACGAGCACGACCGGCCGGTGGTGTTCGAGATCATCGAATCGGAGGACAGCTGGAGGAGGCCGGACCTGGTGGAGAAGTACAACGAGCTTGCGGCGGAGGCGTCGCAGGTCCTGGTGATCCTCCCGGACGATATCTACGAAGAGGCGGTGGCCTTGCTGGAGAAGGAGGCCAGCCGCTCCATCGATCTACGGTCGTACGGCGATATCGGCCTGATACTCAGAGCGTGACGGCGGCACGGCCAGGCCGGCGTGCCAGGGGGCGGCATGATTGAAATAGCAGTTCCCCGTTACCGCACGAGGAATGAGCATGGTCGACGCTAAGGCTATCGAGCAGGCCAAGGAGCACTTCGGCAAGATCCTTGAAGAGCAGCTGAAAAGGGTGGAGGCGATGAAGTCCGCCCAGGATTGGACCGACTACAGCGGTCTGAAGACCATCAAGATCGGCATCTGCGGCGGCGACGGCATCGGACCGTACATCTCTCAGCACGCCCAGACCGTCCTCGAGGAGCTGCTGAAGGACGAGATCGGCGGCGGCAAGGTCCAGGTCAAGGTCATCGAGGGGCTCACCATCGAGAACAGGGTGAAGGCCATGAAGGCCATTCCCGACGATGTCCTGGCGGAGATCAAGAACTGTCATGTCATTCTCAAGGGACCGACCACCACTCCCAAGAAGGGGGACCCCTGGCCGAACATCGAGAGCGCCAACGTGGCCATGAGGCGCGAGCTGGACCTCTTCGCCAACGTGAGGCCGGTGAAGGTCCCGGAGCTGGGCGTGGACTGGATGTTCTACAGGGAGAACACCGAGGGCTCCTACGTCCTCGGCAGCAGGGGAGTGAACGTCACCCCGGACCTGGCGATGGACTTCTGCGTCGCCACTACCCAGGGGTCAGAGCGCATCATCCGCCTCGCTTTCGACTACGCCAAGAAGAACGGCATCAACAAGGTCAGCGTGGTCACCAAGGCCAACGTGGTGAAGACCACCGACGGCAAGTTCCTGAGCATCGCCGAGCAGGTCTCCAAGGACTACCCCGAGGTCAAGTGGGACGACTGGTTCATAGATATCATGACCGCCAAGCTCATCGACCCCTACCGCCGCAAGGACTTCAAGGTCATCGTGCTCCCCAACCTGTACGGGGACATCCTCACGGACGAGGCCGCGCAGATCCAGGGCGGTGTCGGGACCGCCGGCAGCGCCAACATCGGGAAGCAGTACTCCATGTTCGAGGCCATCCACGGCTCCGCGCCGCGCATGGTGGACGAGGGCCGCGCCCAGTACGCCGACCCCTGCTCCATGATCAAGGCCGCTTCCATGCTGCTGAACCACATCGGGTACGTGGACAAGGCCAAGAAGCTGGACATGGCCCTGGACGTGTGCGTGCAGTTCGAGAAGAAGCTGGTGATGACGGGGCGCTCCAACGGCGCCACCGGCGCCCAGTTCGCCAAGTACGTCCTCGACACCGTGAAGGACCCCGCGCTGGAGAGCAGGTGGCAGGCCTATCAGAAGGCCATGCCTGCCTGAGCCCCGGGCCCTTTCCTTTTTATCGCTCCGCCCGGCCCCAAAGGACGTGAGCGCTGGACCGCCATCCTGGCGATCAAGACCAAGGAAGGGGCGTGAAAGGCTTGATGATTAAGTTTTTATCTCCTGCGTCATTTCCATATGACGTTGGCGTCCAATATCGGGCAGAGATTGCGGGCACGGGCGAAAGCCCCCGCCGCGCAAGGCGGCAGTGATGATGGCGATAGTACTGCTGGTCATCCTCGCCCTCGCTTCTCCGTTCGTCGTAGGCGGGCAAGCCATCGACATCGACGAGCGGAGAGACATTTCCCTCTCGCCCGGCGTCAGAAGCATCGAACTTAACGTCAGGGCCACCGTCGGCCAGCTGGAGGTGTCGTTCGCCGAGCTGGACGGAAAGGCCGTAGAGGTCACCGCCCAGATCGAGGGAACGACCATCCGGCCCGGCAGCGGCGGGCCGCTGGAGCTGACGGTGGAATACCGCGATGACGTCGCGTCGGGCGGCGACAGGATGGTGGCGAACATCACCTTCGACGCCTACGCTCCCTGGCCGTACTACTCCCTGGACAGCGCCCGCTACAGCGTGGTGGTGGACCCTTCCCTCAATGCGACCCTGGACCTGGGAATGACCACGGGCGGCATCACGCTGTCCACCGCTCCCGGGGTGGTGCTGGAGGGCCTGCGCCTCAACGCCACCAGCAACGGCGCGGCCGTCACGTTCAACAACGGGACGATGCTGTCGGGTGACGTGCGGATACACACCGCCACCGGAGGCACCCTGTTCCGGTGGTACGACGTGGAGGTGAAGGGACATCCCACGATCGCCCTCTCCGAGTCCTCGGGGGATATCGATGCGGTGTTCTACCAGCACCGGCCGCTGAACGGCAGCATGACCGTCAAGGCCGCCGGCACCCTCGGGGATATGAGCTTATCGCTGGACCTGTCGGGGGTGAACTCGGCGGAGGTCAAGAGCAGCAAGGGCGCCACGGTCACCGGCGAAGGGTTCACCGGCTCGCTCCCCGCATCGCTCCGCTCCGATAATTATCGCGATGGAGGCGTCCACAGGATGGATGTGCAGCTCAACAACACGCGGGGCGATATCGTCGTAGACGGACGGTGGGCCGGCAGCGTCTGAAAAAAAGATCAGGCCCGGAGTTCCGCTGGGGGTGGACCCTCCGGGCCGTTGCGGTCATCATCACTTCTCGTCGAGGTTCATGGAGTAGTAGCCGTCGGTGGGCGTCGCCCTCCCCGGCTGCTCCCTGGCCTCGAGCGGCTCGGTACCCTTCCTCTGCTTCCGCTCGTAGGGGTCCATGCGGACCCCCGTGGACAGGAAGATCACCCGGTCGCCGATGTTGCAGGCATGGTCGGCGATCCTCTCCAGGTACCGGGCCACCAGGATGTAGGAGGTCCCGATGCCGATGCTGCGGGGATCCTCCATCATGTGGGTGAGGGACTCGCGGAATATGGAGTCCCACAGCCCGTCGACCTCATCGTCCCTCCTGAAGAGGGCCAGGGCCTTCTTGTCATCGCGCTCTACGAAGCTGTCGATGGCGTCGGTCACCATGGACATAGACACCTCGGCCATGAGCGGCACCGCCACCAGCTTCCGGAACCTCCTGCCGTTCCCGCCATCTCTGGTGGCGAGTTCGGCGATGTCCCGGCCGTAGCGGCCGATGCGGTTCAGGTCGGTGATGACCTTCAGGACCGTCGACACGGTCCTCAGGTCCACCGCCACCGGCTGGTGCAGGGCGATGATGTCCAGGCAGTGCTTCTCGATGAGCTGGTCCTGGCGGTAGATCTCCTTGTCCAGGCGGGCCACCTCGTCCCTGAGCCCGACGTCCTCGGCCAGGAACGCCTGCACGCCGTCCCGGACCGCTTCCTTGGCCATCTCTCCCATGTGGACGATCTCGCTGTTCAATTGCTTCATTTCCTCGGTGAACACTGTCCTCGGCGGCATCAGCCCATCCTCCCGGTGATGTACTGCTCAGTAAGCTCCTTCTCCGGCTTTTCGAATATCTGCCTGGTGTTGCCGTACTCTATCAGGTCGCCCAAGTAGAAGTAGGCGGTGCGGTCCGCTACCCTGGCCGCCTGCTGCATGTTGTGCGTCACGATGACCACGGTGTAGTCCTTCTTCAGGTCCACCAGGAGGTCCTCGATCTTGGCGGTGGCGATGGGGTCCAGGGCCGAGCACGGCTCGTCGAACAATATGATCTCTGGTTGGATGGCAAGGGCCCGGGCGATGCACAGCCTCTGCTGCTGCCCCCCGGAGAGGTCATAGGCCGACTTCTGCAGCCGGTCCTTGACCTCGTCCCACAGCGCCGCGCGCCGAAGACTTCCCTCCACTATGGCGTCGAGTTCCTCCTTCTTGTGCTTGCGGACCTTGATGACCTCCTTGCCGGTCCGGGAGTCCTTGGCCAGCTCCTCCACCTCATGGATGCGGGGAGCGTAGGCGATGTTCTCGTAGATGCTCTTCGGGAACGGGTTCGGCTTCTGGAACACCATGCCCACCTTCTTCCTCAGGTCCACCGGGTCCATTCCCTTGCCGTAGACATTCTCTCCATCTAAGAGGACCTCCCCCGCCACCTTGGCAGTGGGAATGAGGTCGTTCATACGGTTCAGGCAGCGTATGAAGGTGGACTTCCCACATCCCGACGGTCCTATGATGGCCGTGATCTCGTTCTCGTTTATTGCCATGCTCACGTCCTTCAGGACGTGCTTGGTATCGAACCAGACATTGAGCTTGTTGATTTCGATCTTCGTTGACATGCGAATTTCACCACCTGTATTTTTCCCGGTACCGGTTGCGCATGAAGATGGCCACCAGGTTCATCAGGACGACCAGGCCTATCAGCACCAATGAGGCGGCGTAGGCCATCGGATAAGCGTTGGCGCGGTCCGTTACGGTCGTCAGATAGTATATGTAATAAGGCAAGGCCTGGAACTGGTCGAACAGCGACGTGGGTATCAGCGCGTTGACGGCTACGCCGGTCAACAATATAGGGGCCGTTTCCCCTCCCGCCCTGGACATGGACAGTATCGTTCCCGTCAGCACACCCGAGGCGGAGTACGGCAGGATATGGTGCCGTATGGTCTGCCATTTTGTGGCCCCGAGGCCGATGGACGCCTCATAGATGGATGGTGGTATCGACTCCAAGGCGCCCCTCGTCGACACCATGATTATGGGCAGGACCATCAGGCTCAGGGTAGCGGCCGCGGCGGCCAGGCTCAAGCCGAAGCCCAGATAATACACGAACAGCCCGACGCCCAGCAACCCCCACACGATAGAGGGTACTCCGGCGAGATTATTCACCACCAGCCATATGGCCCGGGACCACCGGTTGTCACCCCAGTACTCCACCAGGAAGACTGTACCCAGGATGCCGATGGGGATGGCGATTATCAGCACCAGCAGCATTAGCGATATCGTGCCCAGCAGGGGGCTCAATATGCCCCCCATGACCAGCGATCCCCTCGCACTGGGGGCGGGGTTCTGGGTGAAGAACTCTATGCTCAGCCTCCCCACGCCGTTGAGGAAGACGTAGCCGAGGATTACCACCAGGGTACCTACGACGATCCCGGCGCACGCCCGGGCCAGGGTGAAGTAGAGGGCCTCCTTGTCCTTGCGGTTCATCGATAGGCCTCCCGATATCTGGTCAGAACGAAGTCAGCGATCAGGTTGATGACGAAGGTTATCAGGAACAGCAGCAGGCCGACGGCGAAGAGGCCGCTGTACTGCAGCGAACCCACGGCCGATTCGGGTATCTCGATGGCCAGTGCGGCCGTCATGGTCCGCACCGAGCTCAGGATATCGAACGTGAACTGGGTGGAGTTCCCGGTGGCCATGAGCACCGCCATGGTCTCTCCCACGGCCCGGCCGATGGCCAAGGCGATGGCGGCGATGATGCCGGGGAGGGCGGAGGGGAATATGACCCTGCGGATCGTTTCCCATTTTGTCGCCCCCAGCGCGTATGATGCCTCTCTTATGTTCCGGGGGACCGCATTCATGGCCTCCTCCGATATGGAGATCTGTATGGGCACCATCATGACCGCCAGGATGATCGCCCCATTCAGCGCGTTCAGCCTGGTGAGCGGATGGAACAGGTCCATGATCAGGTTGGACAGAACCAGCGCAGCGAACAAACCATAAACGACAGAGGGCACGCCAGCCAAAAGCTCGATGGCCGGTTTGAGGACCTTCTTGATCGACGGGCTGGCGATCTCCGATAGATAGATGGTACAGCCGATGCCGATTGGCACGGCGATGAGCGCCCCCACGAAGCTCACCAGCAGCGTACCCACCAAAAGGGGCAGGACACCCCAAGAGGGGTTGGCGCTGTGAGGGGCCCACCTTGTTCCAGTGAGGAACTCGAGGATGGGAACCTCGCCCCAGAAGGGCAGGGAATCCCTCAGTAGGAACAGGAACACCAGGACCAAGGTGATCACGGAGACCAGGGCACAAACGAACAGTACGCCCTTGATCCCGCTCTCAAAGAGCCTCTGGATCCCTCTGCTGCGATTAGGAATCTTTCTTGCCATATTGGATCACACTACTGTCCCGGGCACGCCCCGAGACCCCCCAGACTTGAAGCGGTTTCGTGAAAGGTTTGGAAGGGGTTTTGCCGGCCTTGCGGCTGGCTTTGGAGTTGCCGTCTTATAGCTCCCGGGCGATGGCCAGATCGAAGGAGATCACGTCGGCGGTGCTGTCAATGCCAGCCGCCTCCATGGCGTAGCCGATACCTACATAGCCGATCCCGCCAGCGTTGTGCTCCACTTCAGGCAGTATGGCAGCGTTGGTGGGCATCTTCAGCATCTTGTCGTCGTAGGTGACGCCGGTACCCAGGACCAGCTCCTCAAAGGTGGCGTAGGTACCGGAGGATTCCTCCCTGCCGTACAGTGCGACCGGCTGGTCGTTGCCGCCGACCTGGTTCCAGTTAGTGATGGTGCCGCTGAACAGGCCTTTCAGCTGCTCCATGCTCAGCTCTTCCACGGGGTTGTCCCCGTGGACGATCAGGGCGATGCCGTCCACGGCGACCTTCCATTCGACAACGTCGATTCCCTTGCCCTCGGCGGTCGTTATCTCACTGGACTTCATAGCCCGGGAGGCCTGCGCGACCTCGGCCAGGCCGTTGATGAACCGCTCGATGCCGGTGCCGGAGCCGACCTGGTCAATGGTCACGTGTATGCCCGTCTTCCCCTCGAATTCCGTAGACCACAGTAGTGTGAGCTCGCCAAGGGTGGTGGAGCCGCTTTCGGTGAAGCCACCGTTGATGTTCTTGGCATCCGCGGTGGGGGCGGCCAGCTGGGCCTCCATGTCCTGCATCTCTGCGTCAGCGAGGGGATAGAATCCCGCATCGGAGACCTTCTGTTGCCCGTCATCGCTGTAGATGTAGGCCAGCCACTTGCCGATGGAGCTGTCTGCAGCCGGCACTCCGTCGGTATACAGGTAGAGATATCTAGACAGCGGGTAGCTTCCGTTGTACACCGCCTCCTTGTCCAGAGGAGAATATGCGGTGGCGTCAGTGCCCTCCGAGAGCTTCAGAATCTTGACGTTGGAGTTGGAGCTCGAGTTGTTGTTCAACACGAGGGCCGCTCCAATGGCCGCCACGATGATGACGGCCACGACGCCTATTGCGATCATTATCTTCTTTTCCATGAAATTACCTCTCCAGGCAAGTCCCGGACCAGCTCCCAGCAGCGAACGCGAGGAGGGACATCTCGCCGCGCTTCATCAACGATATGCCCATATTTCCCATGCCGAACCTTGCCTCTACAAGGACCGAGTAAAAGGCCATACTATGTACGTTGGCTAAGTAGAATATAGATATACATGTACTGGAATGTACCTACCTGTTCTCTATATTCAATATATACGGAACATATTAGCAGGTAATGATATGGTCAGGAAGGACATGGAATCCCGCAAGGTGCAGAAGACCGGCGTTTCTACTATCACGGTCTCCCTGCCCAAGGAGTGGGTCTCCGCCAACAAGCTGAAAGCGGGCGACCAGGTGAACGTCGAGGTCCAGACAGACGGTTCCCTGGTCATCGATCCCAAGGAACGGAAGAAGGGGGAGCCGGTGCGGAGCGTGGTGCAGGTGGAGAGGGACGAGCCCACCGAACACCTCACCCGCAAGCTCATCGGCGCATATCTTGCCGGGTTCAATATTATCGAGGTGCGCTCAAAGGAGCGCATGGGCCTTGACACCAAGCACGCGGTCAAGGACTTCGCCCGCCTGGTCATCGGACCGGAGGTCATCGAGGAGACCAGCAACTCTGTGGTCATGCACGACCTGTCCGATCCGGTGGAGCTGCCGCAGAAGAAGTGCGTCAGGAGGATGCATCTCATCGTGGAGTCGATGCACCGTGACGCCGTCACCGCCTTCGACAACGGGGACGAGGGCCTGGCCAAGGATGTCATCGACCGGGACCAGGACGTGGACCGCCTGTACTGGATGACGGTCAAGCAGTTCAACCTAATCCAGAAGGACCGGAGCCTGGCGGACAAGATAGGCGTGGACATCTACGACTCCATGAGCCTGATGCTGGTGGCCAGGATGATGGAGCGCATCGGGGACCATGCCGAGAAGATCGCCAAGCTCGCCGTGGGCACCCTGGAACAGAGGGCCTCAGAGAAGGACATGGCGCGCGTCAAGAAGCTGAGCGAGGAGGCGCTGGACGTGCTGGCGAGGTCGGTGGAGGCGTTCTTCCTTCACGATATCAATGCCTCTAACAATACTATCGACCGGGCGCTGAAGCTCGCTCAGGACGCCGGGGCACTGATGCCCGCCCTGCAGGTCTCCGCCAACAAGGGAGCGGCCATCAAGGCCTCTTTTCTCGACTCCATAATCCGCACCATCATGTACTCCGCCGATATCGCCGAGCTCGCCATCAACGACGGCATGAGACTGGAGAAGACCTGAAAATCGGAGAAAAGAAAGGAGAATAAGGAAAGGGTTTAATCGAGTGCGAAGTCCCCGCCGTTCTTCTTGAGGTGCTCCGCCAGCCCGCCGTCGGAGAGGATCTTCATCATCACCGGCGGAAGAGGCTTGGCCTGCAGGGTAACGCCCTTGGTGAGGTTCTTCACCACGCCGGCGGCGACGTCGACCTCCAGCTCATCTCCCTCGGAGATTCCGGAGGTGTCAACCTCGACCACGGCTAGGCCTACGTTGATGCAGTTGCGGTAGAAGATGCGGGCGAACGACTTCGCCACCACCGCGCTGATGCCGGCGGCCTTGAGCACCAGGGGCGCCTGCTCCCTGGAGGAACCGGCGCCGAGGTTCTCGCCCGCCACCACGAAGTCGCCCTTGGTGATCTCGTTGTAGAAGCCGGGGCGGATGTCCTCCATGACATGCTTGGCCAGCTCGTTCATGTCCAGGGTCTTGAACTTGTACTTGCCGGAGATGACGTAGTCGGTGTTGAGATTGTCCCCGAAGGTGTGCGCTATGCCCTTGGTAGCGGTCATCACAGCACCTCCCTGACATCGGCGATCTCGCCGCATATGGCAGAGTACGCCGCGGTAGCGGGGCTGCCGAGATAGATCATGGCCTTGGTGTTGCCCATGCGGCCCTTGAAGTTCCTGTTGGCGGTCGACAGCACGTTCTCCCCGTCGGAGGGTACGCCATTGCACGTTCCGACGCAGGGGCCGCAGGACGGGGGAAGCAATGTTCCGCCGGCCTTGACCAGCTTGTCGATGATGCCTTCTCTCATGGCGTCCAGCAGGACGTTCTTGGAGGCGGGGGCGATGATGAGCCTCAGCCCCTTGGCGATCTTCTTGCCGTCGAGGATCCCCGCGGCGATGCGCAGGTCCTCCAGCCTCCCGTTGGTGCAGGTGCCGATGAACACCTGGTCCAGGTGCTTGCCCTTGACCGCGGTCACGTCGACCACGTTGTCGACCTCGTGGGGCTTGGCGATCTGCGGCGGGAGGGAGGAAAGGTCCTCCCTGATGACCCTCTCGTAGATGGCGGAGCCGGAGGCCTCCACGCCCTTGAACGGCACGCTGGTCCTCTGTCCGATGTACTCGCTGGTCTTGGCATCACAGGGCATCAGCCCGACCTTGGCGCCGACCTCCACCACCATATTGGAGATGGTCATACGAGCGTCCACGGACATGCTGTCGATGACGCTGCCGTAAATCTCCAGGGCCTTGTACGTCGCTCCGCGCGAGGTCAAGCCCCTGGCCATGTGAAGTATTACGTCCTTGGAGTAGGTGCCGGCCGGCAGGGCGCCGTCGTACACGAACTTTATGGTGCTGGGCACCCGGAACCATATCTTCCCGGTGACCAATGCTGCGGCCAGGTCCGTAGAACCGACACCGGTGGCGAACACGTTGAGGGCGCCGTAGGTGCAGGTGTGGGAGTCGCCGCCGATGACCACGTTGCCCGGGAGCACGTGGCCGCGCTCCGGAAGCAGCTGGTGGCAGACCCCTTCTCCGATGTCGTATATCATGGAGCCCTGGTCCTCGGCGAACTGCCTCATCTCCTTGTGGATGTTGGACACCGATTCCATGGGGGAGGGGGTGTTGTGGTCGATGACGATGGCGTACTTGTCGGGGTGGGCGATGGCCTTGGCGTTCATCTGCCTGAAGGCCTTGATCGTGAGCCCCGTCGTTCCGTCCTGGGACATCATGAAGTCCACCGGGACGATGCAGATGTCCCCGGCCGCTACCTCCTTTCCCGCGTGCGCTGACAATATCTTCTCAGAAATAGTTCCCATTTGTGTTCACCTTTTCGTGCGGCAGAGGCCCCACCCGAGAGGGTGGGGAGAAAGCCGCAAATCCTTCACGTATTGAAGCATATCATCCCTCCGTGCTCCCGACCCATAAGGTCAAGCCGCTCCCCGACGAGGAGCAGAAGGCCGCTCTGCCGGAAACGATGGAACGGTCCAATGAGGATTGCAACTTCGCTGCAGCGGCCGCGTTCCGCATCAAGTCCGCTAACAAGATGCGTCTCCAGAAAGAAGTCAAGTGCGTTCGGTGCGGGTTCGCTGGCCCCGCCGACCACGTGGCAGCTATGAATATCGCTGCCGGGGGCCGCGTCAACGGCCCTATCGTGACGGGGGATCTTTCGAGCCATGTTGGTCTACCTCAGTTGCAAGCCCACGGATTCATTCGTGGGTAGTTGACCTGTTGTTGGGGAGGGTGTCCTTTACCCCGTCCTTGTAATCCTGGTATATGTACACGAGTTCGTTCTCCGACAGGGATCGCTTCAGCGACACGGAGGTGGCGCGGACGATCTCCAGCACCGCCGTGGCGGTGGCGTCGTCGATCTCGATGCCCTTGGCCAGGAGGGTCTGCTTTATGGTGCTCCGGCCAGAGTGCTTCCCCACGATGATCTTGCGAGACATGCCCACCTCCTCGGGGGAGTACGGCTCGTAGTTGGAAAGGAATTTCATCACGCCGTCGGTGTGGATGCCGGCCTCGTGGGCAAAGCAGTTGGAGCCCACGATGGGCTTCCACGCCGGGATCTCGCGGCCCGAAGCGCGGGCCACGTACTCGGTGACCTCCCGGAACCGCTTGGTCTCGATGCCGGTGTCGATGCTGAGCAGGTGCTTCGCGGCCATGACGACCTCTTCCAGCGGCGAGTTGCCGGTGCGCTCCCCGATGCCCATGACGGTGGTGCTCAGGAAGGTGGCCCCGGCCTGAACGCCGGAGATGGCATTGGCAGTGGCCATCCCGAAGTCGTTGTGGGTATGCATCTCCACGGGGATGCCCACCTTGTCGACGATGTTCTTGATGGCCGCATAGGTCCCCGACGGGGTCATGATCCCCAGGGTGTCGCAGTAGCGGACCCTGTCGGCGCCGGCCTCCTTGGCGGTCTGGCAGAACTGGACCATGAACTCGGGATCGGCGCGGGACATGTCCTCTCCGTTCACGGAAATGTACATGCCGTGGGCCTTGGCGTACTCCACGGACTCCACGATCTTGTCGAGGACCCACTGGCGGTCCTTCATCAGCTTGTGCTCGATATGGATGTCAGAAGCGGACATTGAGATGGCTACGGAGTCGACATCGCAGTCGATGCTGTGGGCTATGTCCTCTTTATTGGCGCGGTTCCATCCCAGGATCGAGGCGTTCAGTCCTAAATGCGCGATGCGCTTTATGGCCGTCTTCTCGTCGCCGCCCATGGCGGGTATGCCGACCTCGAGCTGCTGGACCCCTATCTCGTCGAGCAGCTTGGCGATGCGTACTTTCTCCAGGTTGGCGAACACGATTCCCGCGGCCTGCTCCCCATCCCTCAGAGTGGTGTCGCATATGTTGAGCTTGCTCCCTGCCAGCTTGGCGAGGACGTTACCCTTGTCCTTCATTTTTCTGTCTCCTTTCGATGTTCACTCAATGCCCCATCGCGCCGACGTATGGCCCCGCCGTGTCCGCGTGAATGAGCCCTCGGAGCCGCCGTCCGCTTATTTAACCGGAGCGTTCCCTGGAAGGACATGCTCCGTTGCTAGGTGTCTTACTGCGAACATGTCCACCCCAGCGGCATGGCCCCTCCTCCCCAGAACTAGGGGTGCGGGTTGAAACCAAACCTAATCGGGGGTTTCATACTAAACTGTTTCGAAAAACAATAGCATGGCCGGGGAGATATGGATAGTGGATTTGAGTAGCATTGGACTCGAAATATGCAGCACGTGACTTATTCTCTGCGGATCTCGTAGCAGGCCGCCATTTTCAAGAGGGAAGGCGGAAGCGCAGCAAGGCGGCCACCCCACCTATGGACTCGAGCTTCTTCCCGGCCTCGAACCGCTCGCTGACCACGATGACCTTTCCCCGGGAGTTCTCGACCCTGGCCATGAGCGGCTCAATCCTGTTCTGCCGCACCACGGTGTCGAGGACCAGCAGCGTGTCCACCGCGCCCATGTCCGCCGCCCTCTCCACGTCGGCGGGGCCGTACGACACCAGGCCGTCCTTGGCTATCTCCTCCAGCACCTTCTCCACCACGCTGGTCTCCATGGCCGCGCGGGAGCCCTGCACCACCTCCGCGCCCATCCCGGTCTTCATAAGCTCCTGGATGCCGGCCATGCCGGCCTGCCCGGTGTGGTAGATGAAGGAGTTCTTGAACACGTCCGGCTCCTTCTCCTTGCCCAGGGTCAGGAGAGCTTCCTTGGCGAAGCCGGGGCCGAGGATGACTATGGGCACCCCGGGCTCGGCGGACTGCTTCACCTTCTCCACGATCTCCCCGTAGAAGTTGCCGCCATCCTTCTGCTCGTACATCTTCCCAGAGGAGGGGGCGTAGATGTGAGCGATCTCCTGGATGCCGAACTGGCGGGCCATGGCGATCACCGCCTCGTCGTTCTCCAAGGCCACGAACAGCAGCTTCGGCTTATTGGAATCCTCCACGGCTCGGCGCACCCTTTCCAGCACCGCGGGGGTCCAGTTCTCCTTGCGCACGGTGAGGACATCGCCCTCTCCCAGGATGAGAGTGTGGTGCGCGCCCAGGTCCTGCGGCCCTTCCACGATGGTACCCAGAACGCGGAGGCGTGAATCTGTTTCCAGGAACTCCACCTTTTCGGCCTTGATGCCCAGCACCATGCGCTTCTTCTCCGCCCTTTCCGCCCTGATCTTGTCGGTCTTGGCCTCGTCCCTCCGGAAGGTGACGGAGATGATGATATCGCCGATGCTGATTATATTGTAGAGGTGCCACAGGTCGTCGAGCGTTTCTACCCTCATCTTGATCTCGCCGGCCTGCCTGTCCTGGTGAAGGACCTTCATCGCACCCACTATGCGTCCGTCGATATATTAGCGTCCCTTTCCGGGCGGGAGCCGAACGGCAATGAAAAAAGAAAATTAGGAGGTAGAGGGAAGGCCACGCGGACAATAGGGGCGCAAGCAATGCCCCGAGTGGGCCTTCCCTGCACCTCACATTACCTGGTCGAGAGTATATTTGGGTTGATGCGCGGATAATTCACTTCTGACCATTATAGCCCAGGAGAAGCTCGGGGAGGAGCGCTGCAGCGAGGCCGGAATGGGGAGGGATGTCCGACAACGAGGCAGGCGGCCCGGCCCTCGCGCGGGCATCCTGGCCGGTTGTTCATAATCAGACAAATCCTCCCTGGTCTGTCATCCGCCCATGCCAAGACTTAAGTATTTCACTCCTATACTGCAAACTTCTGATGGTACAGTGCTTCCTCATCCTTGAAAACGGGACGATCGCTGAGGGCACTGGCTTTGGTTTTGAAAAGACCGTGTATGGGGAGGTCGTGTTCAATACCGGCATGTGCGGCTATCAGGAAAGCCTCACCGACCCCTCGTACAAAGGCCAGATACTGATCATGTCCCACCCGATAATCGGAAATTACGGCATCAGCTCAAAGTTCCAGGAATCGCCTCGGGTCCAGGTCACCGGCTACGTGGTCAGGGAAGCGTGCAAGGACGCCTCCCCCATGTACGGCCACGAGAGTCTGGACGATTATCTAAAAAAGAACAGTATCCCCGGCATCAGCGAGCTGGACACCCGCTCGCTCATCATCGGCATCAGGGAGCGCGGGGTCCTTCGGGGCGCCATCGCCTTCGACGAGGACCCCCAAGAGGTCCTGGAGAAGGTGAGGAGCACCCCCTACCCCTCCGACCGGAACCTGGTCGCCGAGGTCAGTACCAAGGAGGTCCTGCGCTACAAGAAGGCGGGGGCCAAGAAGGTCGCCCTCATCGACTGCGGGGTCAAGGGCAACATCGTCAACGAGCTAAAGAAGAGGTTCGAGGTCATCCAGGTCCCCTACGACACCCCGGCCTCCTTCTTCCGCGGCGAGGACATCGACGGGGTGTTCCTGTCCAACGGGCCCGGCGACCCAGCGCACCCGGAGATCATGTCCACGACCGTCCGGACCATCAGGGAGCTGAAGAACGACTATCCCATCTTCGGCATCTGCCTGGGGAACCAGCTCCTCGCCCTGGCCTGCGGCGGCAAGACCTACAAGATGAAGTTCGGCCACCGCGGGGTGAACCAGCCGGTCAAGCACAACGGCAGGGTGTACATCACCTCGCAGAACCACGGCTACGCGGTGGACGCGGAGTCCCTGGACGGCACCGGGTTCGTGGCCGATCATATCAATGTCAATGACGGAACGGTCGACGGGATGAGGCATACGGAGCTTCCGATATTCTCGGTACAATACCATCCCGAAGCTTCTGCCGGCCCCAAGGACACCACCTTCCTGTTCGACGATTTCGCCAAGCTCTTGGAGACGGTAGAATGAAGAGGACCGACCTCAAGAAGATCATGGTGATAGGGTCCGGCCCGATCGTCATCGGGCAGGCCGCGGAGTTCGACTTCTCCGGTTCCCAGGCCTGCAGGTCCCTGCGCGAAGAGGGGTACACCACCGTGCTGGTGAACTCCAACCCGGCGACCATACAGACCGACCTGGAGACGGCCGATGTCGTGTACGTGGAGCCGCTCAACGCCGAGACGGTGGCGCGCATCGCCGAGAAGGAGAAGGTGGACGGGATCCTCTCCGGAATGGGCGGGCAGACCGCCCTGAACATATGTTCCGAGCTGGCGGAGAACGGCACCCTGGACCGCCTGGGCATCAAGCTCCTGGGCACTCAGCCGAAAGCGATTGCGCTGTCCGAGGACCGCGAGCTGTTCAGGGAGATGATGCTGGAGATCGGCGAGCCCATCCCGAAGAGCATGACCGTGCATTCCATCGAGGAGGCCAAGGCCGCGGCCCATGAACTGGGCAGGTACCCCGTGCTGATCAGGCCGGCCTACACTCTGGGTGGCACCGGCGGCGGCATCGCCCATAACGACGAGGAGCTGGAGACCATCGCCGGCCGCGGGCTGGCGTACTCGCGCATCCACCAGGTCCTGATAGAGGAGAGCGTGCTGGGATGGAAGGAGTTCGAGTACGAGGTGATGAGGGACTCCCAGGACAACTGCGTCATCATCTGCAACATGGAGAACCTCGACCCCATGGGCATCCACACCGGGGAGTCGATCGTCATCGCTCCGACGCAGACCCTCAGCGACGAGGACCACCAAAGGCTGAGGAACGCCACCATCAAGACCATCCGCGCCCTGGGCATCGAGGGCGGGTGCAACATCCAGTTCGCCTTCGACCCCGAGACCAAGGAGTACCGCGTCATCGAAGTGAACCCGCGGGTGTCCAGGTCATCGGCGCTGGCGTCCAAGGCCACGGGGTACCCCATCGCCAGGGTGGCAGCCAAGATCGCCTGCGGGTACGCTCTCGACGAGATACCGAACCGCATAACCGGGAAGACGTTCGCCGCGTTCGAGCCCTCCCTCGACTACATCGTCATGAAGGTCCCCCGCTGGCCCTTCGACAAGTTCCGCACCGTCGACCGCACCCTGGGCACCCAGATGAAGAGCACCGGGGAGGTCATGGCCATCGGGAGGACCGTGGAGGAGGGGCTTCTCAAGGCCATCCGTTCGCTGGAGATCGACCAGGAGTACCTGGACCCGGTGGACTGGCCGCAGGAGCAGATGATGAAGGAACTGACCGAGGCCACGGACCAGAGGCTGTTCGTCATCGCTGAGTGCATGCGCCGGGGGATGAGCATCGACGAGCTCGCCAGCATCACCAAGTGGGACGTGTTCTTCCTGCACAAGCTGAAGAACATACTGGACATGGAGGCGGCCCTCAAGCAGGGCAAGGACCTCCACCCCGCCACTTTGCGCAAGGCCAAGAGGATGGGGTTCTCCGACGACGCCATCGCCAAGCTGACCGGCGGCACCTCCGACGGCGTCCGCGCCAAGAGGGGGAAGAACAGTATCCTGCCCACCTACAAGATGGTGGACACCTGCGCCGCGGAGTTCAAGGCCGAGACGCCCTACTTCTATTCCACTTACGAGACGGAGAACGAGGCCCGGCCGTCCGGACGCAAGAAGGTGGTCATCGTCGGCGCCGGCCCCATACGCATCGGGCAGGGCATCGAGTTCGACTACGCCTGCGTGCACGGCGTGATGGCCTTGCAGGAGGAAGGCGTTGACGCCATCATCATCAACAACAATCCCGAGACCGTTTCCACCGACTATGACATCTCCGACCGGCTGTACTTCGAGCCGCTGACGCTGGAGGACGTACTCAGCATCATCGAGAACGAGGACGCCGACGGCGTGATACTTCAGTTCGGCGGGCAGACCGCCATCAATCTGGCCATGCCGCTCCTGAAGGAGTTGGAGGGGAAGAAGACCAAGGTCCTGGGCACCTCCCCGATGGACGTTGACGCGGCCGAGGACCGAAAGCTGTTCTCCGCGCTCATGGACAAGCTGGGGGTGCTCCAGCCCAGATCGGGGACCGGGCACTCCTTCGAGGAGGTCCGGGAGATCGCCAGCGGCATCGGGTACCCCGTCCTGGTCCGTCCGTCCTATGTCATCGGCGGGAGGGCCATGGAGATCGTGTACAGCGAGGAGGAGCTGAAGAGGTACGTGGCCACCGCGGTCAAGGTGTCCAAGGCCCATCCCATCCTCGTTGACAAGTACCTTTCCCACGCCATCGAGATCGACGTCGACATCGTCGCCGACGGCACCGACACCTTCATCGGGGGCATACTGGAGCATATCGAGGAGGCAGGTGTGCACTCCGGCGACGCCACCATGTCCCTGCCGCCTCAAACGCTCCCGCCGGAGATCATGGCCAAGATCGTGGAGATATCCGAGAAGGTGGCCAAGGGCCTCAACATCAGGGGCCTGATGAACCTCCAGCTCGCGGTAAAGGACAACGATGTCTACATGATCGAGGCCAATCCCCGCGCGTCCCGCACCGTTCCCTTCGTGTCCAAGGCCATCGGGGTCCCGCTGGCCAAGGTCGCCACCAAGGTGATGCTCGGGAAGACCCTGAAGGAGCTGGGCCACGTGGGAGTAGCGAAGTACGAGCATGTCGCGGTGAAGGCTTCGGTGTTCCCGTTCCTCAAGCTCCCGGGGGTCGATTCCATCCTGGGGCCGGAGATGAAGTCCACCGGCGAGGTCATGGGCATCGCCCAGGAGCTGGACGCGGCCGTCTACAAGGCCTACACCGCCGCCGGGCTGAAGCTGCCGACCAAGGGAGGGGTCTACATCACCGTCAGCGACGAGGACAAGCCCAAGATCCTGGACACCGCGCGGCAGCTGCGGGAGATGGGCTTCAAGATCTATGCTACCAAGGGAACCTCGACCTTCCTGAGGGAGAACGGCCTGCCCACCACCACGGCGTACACCATCTCCCAGAAGATGGACCCCGACGCCCTTGGCCTGATGCGCAAGGGGGATATCAACCTCATCATAAACACCCCCACAGAGTCCTCGGGAGCGAGGCGGGACGGGTACATGATGAGGCGCCTGGCAGTGGAGCTGGAGATACCGTTCCTCACCACCGTGCAGGCCGCCCGGGCCACCGTGGCGGCGATGAAGCGCGCCCGCCTGGGTCCCCTGGAGGTCACCTCGCTGGGTGCATATCATTCCGAGAACGAACAGGCCCGACCGCGGTAGCCAGACGCCAGGTCCGAGTCCCTGCCTGGGCGCGGCCCGTGGACCAAGGTTCGGGCCGCCCTCAAGGATAGCTCGCGGTGCCGCTCAGGTCCTCCGGCCCACGGGCTTTCGCCGCGCCCTCATGGCCGGCGCACCGCATTTCCTCGAGAGGGGCGGAGCCGTCGGCGATATCTCCGTCCAGAACATCAAGGAAGGTAAGCCCGTTGTCGCCCATATACGGCCTGGTGTGATCGACCTTTCCCGAAAGGATCTCTTCGGGGATGCCACCGGGGTACGCGTCACATACTTCCCCCTTTCCCAAGTGGACCCTCTTGCAGTAAAGGCAAAGCGGTTCAATCATCTCTTCAGCCCTCCAGAGTAATGGTCGTACATCTCCATAATATCATCTGAAAACTCTTTGCCGTCAAGGAACGCGGCCCGGACCTCAGCGATGAACTCTGGAGGGTTCTCACCGGCATAGTTGCTCACTTCGACTATTGCCAGCTCCTTCTCCGAAAGCTTGTCAAAATCATTCAGTAGATAACTCGTCTGGTCATGATGCCAATGGGCGCAATGGCTCAGCTCGTGCCGGATGGTATGCATGATGCTATCGGTGGAGAACCGCCGAATGTCTCTGAGCCTTTCCGCTCTCGCTTTAGACCGCATCATCCCCGCCTGGAAGAACATTGACCTGGGGTTGATCGTGATGCTGTCTTTTTTGTTGCTGTAAGTGGCGGGATTACTTCGGACATTTTCTAGCGCCTCGGCATGGCTGGAATCGATCAATATGCGCTTAGGAAGGGCAGCTCCGCATTTGATGCTCTCTTCCAGTCCAGCATCCACGTTCTCCAGGACCCTGTGGTGCGTGGGTTCCATCTCGTTCTCGACGACCTTCACACCCTTCTCCTCGATGCTCCTTATTGCCGCCTGCCGGCGTTCTTCTGACCGCTCTTCGTACAAGCCCTGCGGCGCCCCAGCCATTGTCTCGAGGCGGGGAGACGACGCTGACTTAAGCTGATGCGGACTACACCGATATTAACTCGGCCGATGCCCCGAATAGAGAGGGGCGTGATCCATGCCGAGCGCCTGGCTCTTAGTGTATCAGAAGGCTCTTGACCCCGCGGGAGCTCTTGATGCGCGGTATCATCTCCGGCGGGACCGTGCTGTCGGTGATGACGTACAGGCGCGGCTCCTCACTGATGTCGGGGTCGTCCACCAAGGCCTGGCGGACGCTGATGCCGGCCTCGGCGATTATCCTGGTGACGTCGGCCAGTATCCCCGGGGCGGCGGCGTCGGTAGGGATGATCTCGATGCAGCCCCATCCCATCACCGGAGCGACCTCCTTCAGCATGGCGGTGGGAATGAGGGCGGAGAACACTTGGCGCAGTTCATCCTCGGCCTCGATGGTCTCGACGGCGGCCCGCACGATCCGGCGGTCCACCCCGGCCGCTCGCGCCAGGGCCATGTCCGCCACCTCCACCTCCCCGCTGTACACCCGGCCGCCCTTGACGCACATGCCGTTGGTCAGGAGCAGTTTTGCTACCTTGCCCTGGGAGGGGAAGCGGCCGAAGTACTTGGAGAGAGAGAACCACATGCTCTCCGGATTCTCCAATCATCTAATAGACTTTTCCAGCAACGTTCATTGCTGCGCACATGCGTCCGATGCATTATTGCGTATTGTTCCGCAGATAAGTTCATTAGAAATGAAATTTATATCTGTAAAGATAAATGCCTACGAGAATCGTATCACGTCTGGCCATAAGAAAAAGGACAGTATTGAGGAAAAGCGTATATACATGCTAGATATTGTCTAGCAAGCATAGGTGAGAAGATGTCAGGCAAGAGCATCCGGATGGAACGGATCATCGACCGCAATACCGGTCGTGCCGTGATCGTCCCCATGGACCATGGAATATCCATGGGGCCGGTAGAAGGGCTAGTGGACATGAAGACCACCATCGACAAGATATCCCAGGGCGGCGCGACCGCGGTCGTTCTGCACAAGGGAGTGGTACCTTATGGACACCGGTCCTTCGGCCGCGACATCGGCCTCATCGTTCACCTTTCCGCATCGACGTCGCTATCACCCGATCCAAACTCCAAGGTCCTGGTCACCACCGTGCAGGAAGCGATCAAGATGGGCGCCGACGCCGTATCCATTCACGTCAACATCGGCGCCTCCACCGAGACGGACATGCTGCACGACTTCGGGAACGTGGCGAGGGAGTGCAACGAATGGGGCCTCCCATTGATGGTCATGATCTACCCCCGCGGCAAGGATATCAAGAACGGCTACGATGTCGACCTGCTGAAGCAGTGCGCACGGGCAGGCATGGAACTCGGCGCCGACATCGTCAAGACGTCCTACACCGGCGACATCGACTCCTTCCGCGAGGTCGTGAAGGGCGCCATCATCCCGGTGGTCATTGCAGGAGGACCGAAGATGTCCAACGACCGGGACCTGCTGCAGATGGTGAAGGACTCCGTCGAGGCCGGCGGGAAGGGCGTCAGCATCGGAAGGAACGTATTCCAGCACCGCAATGTGGCCGGCATCACCAGGGCCATCGCGGACGTCGTGCTCCGCGAGGCCGAGGTGGACGAAGCGCTGAAAAATTTAGAGTGATGACATGTCTGGAAAGATCGCGTGGGTCAGGGCCGACCTCCCCGAGTCGTATGACGAGCGCAAGAAGCTGGTGTCCTCCGCCCTGGAGGCCGGCTTCGTGTACATCATCCTCCGCGACGAGGACGTGAACCTGCGCCGCCTGGGAAAGTTCAACGCCATGATCAGAAAGGGCGATGATCTCTATCTCGACGACGAGAGGATGGGCACCATCGTCCTGATCAACAAGCCAGAGGATCTCCAGAAGGCGTCGGCGCAGAAGAACAAGGTCAAGCACCTGGTCATCGCCGCCCGGGACTGGAAAGTGATCCCGTTGGAGAACCTCATCGCAGAGTTCCAAGGGTCGCAGACCAAGCTCATGGCCGAGGCTTCCACCCCTGACGAGGCCAAGCTGTTCATGGAGACCATGGAAGTCGGGGCGGATGGCGTGGTCATCGCGGCGAAGAGCCCCGCGGCCATACGGGATTTTACGCCCGTGGCCGCGCAGGCAGGGTCGCAGGTCGAGCTCGCTCCCGT
>NZ_CAJE01000006.1 GCF_000308215.1 Methanomassiliicoccus luminyensis B10 | reverse complement strand
TTTTACGCCCGTGGCCGCGCAGGCAGGGTCGCAGGTCGAGCTCGCTCCCGTCAAGGTCACCAAGATCACCCCACTTACTGTGGGCGACAGAGTGTGTGTGGACACCTGCTCCCTCCTCCGCGTAGGGGAGGGGATGCTCATCGGCTCGCAGTCCGCCTGCCTGTTCCTCATCAGCTCGGAGAGCATGGAAAGCGAGTACGTCGCCTCGCGCCCGTTCCGCGTCAACGCCGGGGCGGTGCACGCGTACGTTCTGACCTCTTCCGGGAAGACCAAGTACCTCTCCGAGGTCAAGGGCGGCGAGGAGCTCCTGGCCGTCGATTCCGAGGGGAAAGCGCGCAATGTGGTGGTCGGCCGGGCCAAGGTGGAGCGGCGCCCCCTCCTCCTGGTGGAAGTGGACGCCAAGGGCAGGAGGTTCAGCACCATCCTGCAGAACGCTGAGACGATCAGACTGTGCACCCCCGACGGGCCGGTGTCCATCTCCGACCTTAAAGTGGGACAGATGGTCCTCGTAAGACTGGAGGAGGGCGGAAGGCACTTCGGCCACGCGATAAACGAGACCATCACGGAGGTATGATGAAGGCCTGCGTGGCCGTGGCGGAGAAGGACGTGAACGAGGCGGTCCGCTCCTGCCTGGCGGCCCAGGAGAGGGGCGCGGATCTGGTGGAGGTCCGGTTCGACCTAATGGACCACCTGCCTGAAGACCTCGCTCCCTTCAAGCAGGTCAAGGTGCCGAAGATAGCAACCCTAAGGACCGCGGACCAGGGAGGCAGGTGCGCGCTGGATGATGAGGCCAGGCTGCGCTTCTTCCGCCGGGTCGTCCGGGGCGGCTTCGAGCACATCGACCTGGAGGTCAGCTCATCCCTGATGAGGAGGGCGGACCACGACCTGCGAGGGGCGAACGTCATCGCCTCGTACCACGATTTCGAGAAGACCCCGAAGGTATCGAAGATCGTCGAGACCCTGGTGAGCGTTGCCTCTCACGGCCGCCTCGTCAAGGCGGCGTTCATGGTGAGGTCGGTGAGCGATCTCCATGACCTCGTCAGCGCCGCCAAGCTGTTCTCCCAGACGCAGCACAAGTTCATCCTGCTGGGCATGGGCGAGCTCGGGGAAGTGACCAGGCTCCTCTCCGACCGCATGGGGTGCGAGTTCACCTACGCGGCTCTGGAGAGAGGGAAGGAGACCGCCCCCGGGCAGATGGACATCGCCACGCTGAAGGGGCTGGGGCAGAAGCCCATCATCACCGGCCTGACGGGGCAGCCCCTTGGCCATTCCTACTCGGCAAAGATGCACGACGCCGCGTTCGAGGCCCTGGGCATCCCCGGCAGATATCTTAAGTTCCCCTGCAGCGAGGAGGAACTTGGCCAGCTGATGAGCGTCATGCGGGACCTCGGCATCAATGGGATGAACGTCACCATTCCCCACAAGGAGAGCGTGATGGAGCACCTTGACGAGGTTGACCCAACGGCCAAGAATGTCGGAGCGGTCAACGTCATCGTGAACAAGGACGGCCGCCTCATCGGGAGGAATACCGACGTTACCGGCCTGGCCGCAGCGTTCGGGGCCGCCGGCGCCGATGTGCGCGGGAAGCGCGCCCTGGTCATCGGGGCCGGGGGAGCAGCCAGAGCGTTCTGCTCGTTCCTCCGCGACCAGAAAGCGGACATATGGATCACCAACCGCACCATCTCCCGCGCGGAAGAGGTGGCCGAGGACTTCTCCGCTCAGACCATAGGGCACGGCGAGGCCGCCTCGGAGAGGTTCGACGCGGTGATCAACTGCACCCCCCTGGGCATGGCGGGGTTCCCCCACGAGCTGCCCATCGATCCGCGGGTGTTCCGTCCCGGGCAGGTGGTCATGGACGCCATATACAATCCGAGGATCACCCCCTTCCTCGCGGAAGCGGGGGCCCGCGGTGCCAAGACCATCTCGGGCATGGAAATGTTAATCTATCAAGCCATGGATGCTTTTGAGGCCTGGACCGGACAGAGGCCGGCCTATGAGGTCATGTCCGGGGCAGCGGGGCAGTAAGGGATACCGATGCGGGGGAGCGGGACCAGTCACGGCGCGGCGACCATCGTCAATGCCATTGCCAACGGCAAGGGCGCAGCCTTCGGCATCGACCTCAGGACCGTGGCCGAGGTGGAGCTCACCGAGGGCTATGGCGTGGAGGTCGTCATGGACGGGTTCCCCGGCGAGGACCCCGGCCTGGCGGAGAGGTGCGTGCGGGCGGTCCTGGACCGCCACGCTCCCGGGGAGAGGTACCACGCCCGGGTGAGGACCTCCTCCCAGATCCCCATATCGAGAGGCTTGAAGAGCAGCAGCGCCGCGGCCAACGCCATTATCAAGGCGGCCGTGGACGCCCTCGGCCTGGCGGACGAGCCCCTGGACCTGGTGCGCATGGGCACCAGGGCGGCCATCGAGGCCGGCGTATCGGTCACCGGCGCCTTCGACGACGCCTGCGCTTCCATGCTGGGCGGGATCGTGATGACGGACAACCGCAGCGAGACCTTGCTGGCCCGGGACATCATGCCCGATCATCTCAAGGTCGTGATCGACATCCCCGACCTCCAGATACGCAAGGGTTCATTGCCCCTCGACCGCATCAGGGCGGTGTCCGGGATAACGGACCTGGCGTTCCGCCGGGCCCTGGAGGGCGATTACCATCTGGCGCTCACGCTCAACGGCATGTGCTACTCCGCGGCCGCGGGCCTGGACCAGGAGGTGGCCATGGCCGCCCTGCAGAGCGGGGCGCTCTCCGCCGGGGTCACCGGAACGGGACCGGCAACTGTAATGTTGGTGGAAGAGGATAAGGTCCGCGACTTCCTGTCCGCCATGAAAGGCCGCCAGCTCGCCGTGGTGGACATATACAACGGAGAGGGGAACAAATGAAGCTTCAGGTCAGGCCATCCAACGTGAGCGGCGCCATCGCGGCACCGCCCTCGAAAAGCTACACACACCGAGCGCTGGTGCTGGCGGCCCTTGCCAAGGGCGATTCCAGGCTGAGCAATATGCTGCTGAGCGAGGACACCATGGCCACCCTGAAGGGCGTGGAGGCGCTGGGTGCCATCATCGACGCGGAGGGCGACGCCTGCACTGTCCGGGGCGGCAGGCTCAAAGCCCCCTCCGGGGAGATCGACTGCCGCAACTCCGGAACTACGATCCGCCTGCTCGCCGGGGTAGCCTCGCTCCTGCCGTACAACGTCACCTTGACCGGGGACGCTTCCCTGCAGTCCCGCCCCATGAAGCCGCTGCTGAACGCCCTCAACGAACTGGGGGTGAAAGCGGTCTCGGCGCGCGGGGACGGGATGGCCCCCCTCATCATCAGGGGCCCCAACAAAGGCAGGTGGGCGCACATCAAGGGAGACATCTCGTCGCAGTTCATCTCCTCCCTGCTCATCTCCTCCATCCTCAAGGAGCGGGACACCGAGATCGTCATCACCACCCCCCTTAAGTCCAAGCCGTACGTGGACATCACCGTGGACATGATGTCCAAGTTCGGGGCGATATGTTACGAGACCAAGAACGGCTACCGGGTCCTGGGAGGACAGTCGTACCGCTCCCTGGACTATGCCGTTCCAGGGGACTATTCCTCGGCCGCGTTCCCCCTGGCGGCCGCCGCGCTGACCGGGAAGGTGACCGTCAGCGGCCTCGACCCCCACGACCCTCAGGGCGACAGGAGGATCCTGGAGATCCTGGGCGATTTCGGGGCCCCGGTGAAGAGGGTCGGCGACGCCGTCACCGTGGAGAAGGGCGCGCTGGCGGCCATGGACGTGAACATGGGTGACTGCCCCGACCTGTTCCCCATAGTGGCGGTGCTGGCGACCCAGGCCGAAGGGACCACGCGCCTCACCAACGCCGAGCACCTCAGGTTCAAGGAGAGCGACCGCATCGCCGCCGTCACCTCATTCCTCAAAGCCATGGGGGCCGACATCGAGGCCACCGCCGACGGATGCGTGGTCAAGGGCCCCGCCAAGCTGAAGGGCAAGAACATCAGCCCGCTGGGCGACCACCGCATCCTGATGTCGGCGGCCGTGGCGGGCCTGGTGGCGGAAGGGCCGACCGCCATATCCGACGGGAGCTGCTACGACGTCTCCTACCCCCGGTTCCTGGAGCACCTCAAGGCCCTGGGGGCCGACGTGGGGGCGTCGGGATGAATACCATCGGCACCGCGCTGAGAGTGACCATATTCGGCTCCAGCCACGGCCCCGGGATAGGGTGTGTGCTGGACGGGGTGCCGGCGGGTATAGAGGTCGATCTTGACGACCTGCAGAGAGAGGTGGACCTGCGCCGCCCGTCGGGAGCGCTGGGGACGCCTAGGCAGGAGGCGGACAGGGTGGAGCTGCTCGCCGGGACCAAGGACGGCTCCAGCACCGGGGCTCCCATCGTCATCTTCATCGCCAACGGGGACACCGATTCCAGCAAGTACGAGAAGTTCAAGGTCGTTCCCCGCCCCGGCCATGCCGACCTCACCGCCCTCAGGAAGTACGGGGCCTCGCACGACATCCGCGGGGGAGGGCAGTTCTCCGGCCGCATGACCGCGCCGCTCGTGGCAGCAGGCGCGGTGGCCAAAGAGATGCTGCGCTCGCTGGGAGTGCAGACGGCCGCGTACACCCAGAGGCTCGGGAAGGTAGTGGACGAGGAGGACCGCACCTTCAAGGAGGTGCGGAGGGCAGCGAGGGAGAACCCCGTGAGGGCCGCCGACCCGGCCATCGCCCTGGATATGATCCACGAGATCATGGAGGCCAAGGAGGAAGGGGACAGTGTGGGCGGGGTGGTCCGCTGCCTGACCTTGGGGCTTCCGATCGGAGTGGGGGAGCCTTTCTTCGACACGCTGGAGGGCGAACTGGCCAAGATGATCTTCGCCATCCCCGGGGTGAAGGGCGTCGAGTTCGGGGTGGGATTCCGCGCCGCGGAGATGCGCGGCTCCGAGCACAACGACATATTCACCGTGGTCAACGGGGACATTCAGACCGTCACGAACAATGCCGGGGGGGTGCTGGGCGGCCTATCGAACAGCATGCCGCTGGACTTCAAGGTGGCGTTCAAGCCCACCGCGTCCATATCCATGGAGCAGAGGAGCGTGGACCTGGAACGAATGGAGGACACCACCATAAAGGTGGAAGGGAGGCACGATCCCTGCATCGTGCCCCGAGCAGTAGTGGTGGTGGAGGCCGCCACAGCTTTAGTATTGGCAGACCTATGCCTGAGAGGCGATTTCATTGCGTGAGAGCATCGAGGACATCCGGAAGAGGATCGAGAAGATAGACTATGAGATCCTGCGCATGATGGCCAACCGAACGGCCGCGGCGGTGGAGATGGGGCAGATGAAGGCTGCCGACGGCATCCCCCTGCGCGCGCCGGCGGTGGAAGAGAAGGTCGTGGCCCGCTACGTGGAAAGGGCCAAGGAGTTCGGGATGTCCGCTGAATCGGCCAGCGAGATCGCCACCCTGCTCATCCACGAGTCCATAGAGCAGCAGGGGAGGATCCCCCGCCCGGCCCTGTCCAAGCGCATATTGGTGGTCGGCGGGAACGGCAAGATGGGCGACTGGATGTGCCGCTTCTTCGCCGCCAGGGGCCATAAGATCAGGATCTACGACAGCGGGGACAATGACAAGTTCCCGGTGGAGAGGGACCTGGACAAGGGCGTCAAGGACGCCGAGGTCATCGTGGTGGCGGTGCCCATTTCCACTACCGAGGAGGTGCTGAAGAGCATCCTGGCCCTCCAGCCCAAGGCGCTGGTCTTCGACATCGCTTCCATCAAGGCGCCGCTCCTAGGCACCCTCCGGAATGCTGCCGCTGACGGCCTGGAGGTCTGCTCGGTCCATCCCATGTTCGGGCCGGAGACCGCCTCCATCATCGACCGCAACGTGGTGGTGTGCGACTGCGGCTCCCCGTCCGCGTCGAACCGCGCCCGGGAGCTGATGGACGGGGCCAACCTCATACCCATCGAAGTGGAGGAGCACGACCCCCTCATGGCGTACGTGCTGGGAATGAGCCACGCCGTCAACATCGCTTTCGCCGAGGCCCTCAACCAGAGCGGCAAGAGCTACGGCGACCTCAACCGGGCCGCCTCCACCACCTTCCGCCGCCAGGCCGAGACGGCCAGGGGGGTGGCGTCGGAGAACGCTCAGCTTTACTATGAGATCCAGCACCTGAACCCCTTCAACAACGAGGCGCTGACCTATCTGCAGAAGGCCGTGGACGACCTCAAGGACGCCGCGGCCAAAGGGGACCGGGAGGCCTTCGACCGGATGATGAGGGAAGGCAAGGAATACTTCGGAGGATAATAACGATGGCAAAGATCAAGGTCGCCGTCCTAGGGGCGACAGGCATGATAGGCCAAAGGTTCATCCAGCTTCTGGAGGACCACCCGCAGTTCGAGATGGCCGGGCTGTACGCCTCGGAGAGGTCCGACGGCAAGAGGCTGGGCGACACCCTGAAGATCAAGGACCACCAGTTCAAGGAGGACACCTTGGAGGCGAGGATTGAGCAGCTTGACGTCAAGAAGATCGCCAAGGCCGCCAGGGTCTCCTTTTCCGGGCTGCCCACCGACATCGCCGGCGACTTCGAGACCCAGCTTGCCAGGGCCGGGAACGCCGTCTTCTCCAACGCCGCGCCCCACCGCATGGAAGCGGACGTTCCGCTGCTGATACCGGAGTGCAACTCCGACCACCTGGACATGGTCAAGGAGCAGAGGACCTTTGCCGACGGCGGGTACATCGTCACCAACGCCAACTGCTCCACCACCGGGATCGCCCTGCCGCTGAAGGCGGTGGACGTGGCCTTCGGCCTCAAGTTCGTCAGCGTGTCCACGTACCAGGCCGTTTCCGGGGCCGGGTACCCCGGGGTACCGTCTCTGGACATAATGGGCAACATCGTCCCCTTCATCAAGAGCGAGGAGGAGAAAATGGAGATGGAGCTGGCCAAGATCCTTGGCACAGTGAATGACGGCAAGTTCGCGTACTCTCCGGTGCAGGTGCTGGCCAACTGTGCCCGCGTGCCGGTCGTCGACGGCCACCTGGAATCGCTGGTGCTGCAGACCTCCGAGGACGCCGACGTCGAGGGCATGATCAAGGCCCTGGAGACCTTTGCCGCCGAGCCGCAGAAGCTGAGGCTGCCCACCGCTCCCGTCAGGCCGGTCATCGTCAGGAGGGAGGATAACCGCCCCCAGCCGGCCATCGACGTGAACGCCGGCGAGCCCGCCCGGGCCGCGGGGATGGCCGCGGTGGTGGGCCGCGTACGGAAAAAGGACAACTACTTCAAGATGTTCGTGCTGTCCCACAACACCATCCGCGGCGGGGCGGGAGGCTCGGTGCTCAACGCCGAACTCGCCCTGGCCAGGAGACTGCTGTAAAAGGTGATACGTTGCTGAGGACCTATGAGGAGATAAACGCCAAGATCGCGAAGGGCGACGCCGTAGTTCTGACGGCGGAAGAAGCCATCCGCTTGGTGGAGGAGAAGGGAGTCGAGAAGGCGGCCAAGGAGGTCGATGTCGTGACCACTGGCACCTTCGGCGCCATGTGCTCCTCCGGCGCGTTCATCAACTTCGGGCACTCCGAGCCGCCGATCAAGATGTCCAAGGTGTGGCTGAACGACGTCCCGGCCTATACCGGACTGGCCGCCGTCGACGCGTACATCGGGGCGACGGAGCTGAAAGAGGACATGAAGCTGGACTATGGGGGAGCGCATGTCATCGAGTCCCTGATCAAGGGGGAGGCGGTGCACCTGCGAGCCACCGCGTACGGCACTGATTGCTACCCCCGCAAGGACATCGACACCTACATCTCACTGAAGACGGTGAACCAGGCGTACATGTATAATCCCAGGAACATGTACCAGAACTACGGCGTTGCCACCAACTCGTCGGAGAAGACGCTGTACACCTACATGGGCGAGCTTCTGCCGAGCTACGGCAACGTGACGTACAGCAGCGCCGGCCAGCTCTCTCCCTTGCTCAAGGACCCCCAGCTGCGCACCATCGGCATGGGCACCAGGATCTTCCTGGGCGGGGGCATCGGGTACGTGGCATGGGAAGGGACGCAGTACAAGACCAACGTTCCGGTGAGGAACGGGGTGCCGGCCTCCTCGGCCAGGGCGCTGGCGGTGATCGGCGACCTCAACGGCATGAGCGACGAGTTCGTGCGGGCCCTCAGCTTCACCGGCTACGGGACCACCCTGGGCATCGGCATCGGGGTCCCCATCCCCATACTGGACGAGGACCTCATGAGGTCCGCGTCGATCACCGACGACAAGATCTTCGCGCCGGTCCTGGACTACTCGATCCAGTCCCGCAACCGCAAGCCCATGGCCGAGGTCAGCTACGCCGAGCTGAGATCAGGGCACGTCGACCTCTTCGGCAAGAAGGTCAAGACCTCCTCGCTCTCGTCGTACTACAAGGCCAGGATCATCGCCGACAAGCTGAAGAAGATGATCGCGGACAGGGAGTTCACCCTCACCCCGCCGGTGGAGGTGCTGCCGAAGGAACGGGTCCAGAAGCCGCTGGACGTCCGCTCCCGAGAGGAGGTGCTGTAATGCCCAAGAAGAAGGTGGAGCTGCGCTTCACCCCCGAGAAAGCGAACGAGCCGGTGGCCTACGCCCTGGTCAAGGAGTTCGACCTCAAGTTCAATATCCTCAAGGCGGAGGTGAAGGTGGACGGGGGGCAGCTCCTGATCGAGGTGGAGGGCACCCCTGCCCAGCTCAGCAAGGGCGTTGCCTACCTCCAGGACATGGGGGTGCTAGTCAGGGAGCTGAACGAGTTCGTGACCAAGGACGACACCCGGTGCACTCACTGCGGGGCCTGCGTGTCCATATGCCCCGCCGAGGCCATGGAGCTGGACCGCGGCACCTGGAAGGTGGAGTTCCGCTCGGACCGGTGCATCGCCTGCGGCATGTGCATCACCGCCTGCCCGCCGGGGGCCATGAGGCTAAAGGTCTGATGCGGAAGCACTTCGAGGTCGGGGAGACCGCGGTCACCATCGTCGCGGACGAGCAGTTCGTCCCGGTGGCCGAAGCGTCCATCTTCCGCTCGAGGCAGACCATACAGCGGTTCATCCGGCAGGACCCCCTTTTCCGGCTGACCCTCGAGCCGTACCCCGCGCCGGAGGGCGCCGATCCCCTCATCGTCAGAATGTGCGAGGCGGCCGCGTCCGCGGGGGTCGGCCCCATGGCCAGCGTGGCCGGCGCGATCGCCGAGAGAGCGGTCCGGGATATGTGCGAGGCCGGCGCGGAGCGGGCCATCGTGGACAACGGCGGGGACGTCGCGCTGCTTTTGAACGAGAGCGCCAGCATCGGCCTGTACGCCGGCGAACACGTCAGGGGGATAGGCTTTGCTGTGCCCCCTCGCGAGGGCGTCTTCGGCATGTGCACCTCGTCGGCGACCATCGGACCATCCATCTCCTTCGGCGTCGCCGACGCGGCCACGGTGATCTCCGCCAACGTCACCCTGGCGGACGCCTGCGCCACCCGCCTGGGGAACCTTGTGACCGTCAGGTCGGAGGAGAGCTTAAGGGCCGCTCTCGATGATGTCACAGCCATAGCGGGCGTGGAAGGCGCATTGGTGGTGGCAGGGGACCTCATGGCCATGAAGGGCAAGCTCCCTCCCCTGACGCGAATGGAGTGCGAGAGGTCCAAGATCGCCAAGATCGAGCTGAGCACCGATCTCTGATGCCGGGCCTGGTCCGCTCTCACCCCAGGAAAACTTCAAGACGCAGCAGGGCATGAGCGCCTGCGGGATGTTCTCTGAAGAGAGGGACTAGGATCGTCGTAGCGATGCTTTTCGCAGTGATGCTGCTGTGCGCGGCCGCGTTCGCGTACGTCAGGCTGGGAGGCCCCTTGGGCTCCCCGCCGGACGGTCCGCCGGCGGCTCCTGACATCGTTCGGGTCAACCAGAGCGCCCAGAGCATCTACTTCGGGGACCTCTCCCCGGAGCCGAGCGTCGGTGACCTGAGCTTCCGGCTGTACGGCCCCGGCATGGGCCACGGCGACCGCGGCGCCTCCTCGGCGGGGCCGGTGAACGGCACCTACCTCATGGAGGACGTCCTTCCTACCGTAGACCTGCTGTTCCGCGACCTCAACAACGACTCCGCGGTCAGCAAGGGGGAGTACCTCACCGTGCAGGATACCGACGGCCCGCTGGCGACCGGCATATGGCACCTGGAGATGTCGTACCCAGGCCACGCGGCCGGCAATGTCACCTTCACCTTCCGCGTTCTGCCCGAGGGTACCAGCTATCAGGAGAACGTTAGGGTCGACTTCATCGATGTCGGCCAGGGCGACGCCGAGCTGATCACCACCTCGGACGGGAAGGTCGTCCTCATCGACGCCGGCACCAGGTCCTACTCGACGCTGCTGTCCTACCTGCAAGGCAGATCGGTGACAGCGCTGGATGCGTTCATACTCACCCACCCAGACGCGGACCACATAGGCGGAGCGGACGAGGTCCTGGAGCAGCTGGAGGTGCGGAGCGTCTACCATCCCGGGGTCCCCCTGCCCGCCCAGAACACCACTACCTACCGGGACTTCCTGGCTGCGGCGCAGGCGGAGGGCTGCCCCATCTTCACCGACGAGGACCTCGACCCCGGCGACTACCTCAACATAAGCGTCACCGAGGACTTCAGGCTCCTGACCATCAACGCCGCGGCCGATGACACCAATGATGCCAGCATCGTGGTGCGCATGACCGCGGAGTCCCGCTCCTTCCTGTTCACCGGGGACATCGGAGCCGAGGTCGAGGCGTGGCTGGTGGAGCACTACTCATACGATCTTGACGTCGACGTGCTTAAGGCCGCTCACCATGGCTCGAGGTACTCCAGCTCCGACGAGTTCTTGAACGCCGTCACTCCTGATATAGCGATCATCGAGGTCGGTGCCGGCAACTCCTACGGCCATCCCCACGCGGAGGCAGTGGACCGCCTGACCGCACACGGCGCCACCATCGTCCGGACAGACCTCGCCGGTACCTACGTGATCACGGTGGCCGGCGCGGTCATCTCATGACGTCTTTTGCTTCTCCAGGAGGCGGAGGAGGTTCAGGCATTTCTTTGAACCTCGCTCCACCTTCTCGTTGAGGCACCGGACGCGGTTCTTGCAGGTGATGCATCTGGTGGTCCATTTGAGCTCGATATCCCCTTTCTCAGCCGTCATCATGCCCACCTATCTTGGGCCCATAATGGGCTGGGGCAACATCAAGTTCACCCATGGAGGTAGATGAGAAAAAGAGGCCGGGGGCCGTGCCCCTCCCCGCCCCCACGGGGCCGGTCCCGGTCCGGCGTCAAAATGTCTTGATCCCGTTGGTGATGGCCTTGCGCGCGGCGGGGTTGGTGAGGTTTCCGAATATTACCTCCCGGGCGGTGGAGTTGACCAGTATCACGCGCAGGAGCTCCAGCAGCCCGTCCATGCTCTTCCATGCGCCTATGAAGGAGCCATAACCCTCGTTCACCAGCGATTCCAGATCCTCCCTGCTGGCGTTTTCCGGGAAATACTCGTACACGCGGTGGTTGGTCTTCCAATCCTCCGCCCCCACTACTCCTTTCTCGCTCATGTCGTGCCACAGCGGCGTGCCGAGGAGATAGTCGAGGATGTTGTACTGGACCCCATGGGGCCGCATGGACTGGGAAAGCTGTATGGTCGCCTTGATGTCCTCCTTCGATTCCACCGGCGCCCCGATTATGTAAGAGCATATCACCAGCATGCCGGCCTTCTTGGCGTTGGCCACCGCCTCGGCGGTCCTCTCGGCCGTCTGTTTCTTGTTGTAATATTCCAGCACGTGGGGGGACGCCGACTCCGCTCCGAAGTAGATGACGTTGAACCCTGCCGCCTTCATCTGCTCGAACATGGGCAGGGACGAGTGGCTGACCCTCCCCTCGCAGTAGAACTTCATCTTGATGCCGCGCTGCCGGATGAGGCCGCAGATCTCCTCCACCCTGGCCACATTGTGGGTGAAATTGTCGTCCACGAACACGCACTCGCGGTACCCCTGCTCATACAGCATCTCCAGCTCGTCCACCACGTTCTTGGCGGAGCGGTGCCGCCATTTGCGCTCCGAGAAGGCGGCGCAGGAGCAATAGGAGCAGGAGAAGGGGCAGCCCCGGGACGTGGATATGGTGGTGAACTTCCCGAAGGTCAGCGGTATCCCCTGGAAGTAGTAGCCGTAGTTGACCTTGTCCAGCAGGGAGCGGTCAGGGAAGGGCAGGGAGTCGAGGTCCTCCACCAGGGAGAGAGGGTTCTCCACCAGCGCGCCCTCGGGGGTGAGGTACGCCACGCCCTCGACGTCCGCCGGATCGGTGCCCTTGTCCAGATGGTCCAGCAGCTTCGGGAGCGAGAACTCGGCCTCCCCCTTGATGATATAGTCGATGAAGCGGTAATCGCGGAGGATCTCCTTGGGCGCGAAGGTGGCGTGATAGCCGCCCAGGATGATGAGCATGCTCGGGAACCTCCGGTGAGCTTCCTGCAGCACGTCCATGGTAGCGATGAAGGTGTGGGTGGAGCAGTTCATGCCCAGCATGTCTGGCCGCTCCCTCTCCACGCGGTCGAGGAACTCCTCCTTGGTGAGGTTCTCGCAGAAGGCGTCCACCACCACTACCTCGTCGCCGCGGGACCTTTTCAGGGAACCGGCAAGATATAACAGACCCAGAGGCGGCCACAACTCGGTGGACTTCCACGGCGGAGTAGCTAACAGAACTTTCAAAGCATCCCCGAGGCCCGAATATGACTTATTCACGCTTTATAGATTTCTGGTATATTCTTCGATAATCAGAAGGCCGGGCCTGGCCTCCTACCGTGCCCGGCGGCCGGCCCGCTGCTGGCGGATCTTTTTCCATCATACGATCGCGACGGGGTCCAACGGCGCCCCGGAACAAGGATGGCGCTGGCCGCCGCTCTCACCGTCCGGCATGGCCGGCCATGATCTTCCTCGCCCCCATCGTCTCCGCCGACTCCCGCACATCCCAGGCGAACTGCTCAGGCTCCTCCCAGGCCAGGAAGTGGCCGCCCCTGGGGAGCTCGGTGAAGCGCTTCAGGTTCACCCTGCGCTCGGCCCACTCCCTGGGAAGGGGGCCGTCCATGGGCCCGTGTGCCACCGCGGCCGGCACCTCGCCGCGCCCTTTGGCCGGCCCGGGATCATGAGCGGCCTCGTAATATATGCGCATCGAGGGGTTGATGGTCCCGGTGACCCAGTAGATCATTATGTTGGTCAGGATCTCGTCCCGGGGGATGCGCTTCTCTATCTCCTCCCCTGGCTCCATCATGGCGAAGAAGTTGATGAGCCACCCTGCCAGGCCCGCCGGCGAATCGCTCAGGCCGTACGCCAGGCTCTGGGGCTTGGTGGACTGGACCATGTTGAAAGCCCCCTGCTCCATCCACCACCCCTGGATGAACTGGGAGTACTCCCTCTCAGCAGGCGACAGGGACGAGAAGTCGGTACTAGCGTCCGGGTAGCCCACATCCGTATAGTGAGCGGCCACCAGCCTGTCGGAGTGATCGAGCGAGAGCGACCTGACGATGATTGCTCCCATGTCCCCGCCCGCGGCCATGTAACGATCGTACCCGAGGACATCGGTCATCAGTTCATTTAGCAGCTCGGCGGCGGCGCGCGGGGCGAGGGCCTTTCGCTCGGAGAAGCCGAACCCGGGGATGGACGGCACCACCACATCGAAGGCAGCGCCGGGGGCCCCGGCCTGGCCGGTCAGCAGGGGGATGACCTTGTGATAGCGATAGAAGGAATCGGGCCACCCGTGTACCAGCAGAAGAGGGACGCTGCCCTCTCCCTTCCCTCTCTGATGTATGAAATGCACCCTGGTCCCTCCAGCATCGGCCATGAAGTGGTCGAAGGCGTTGATCTCGGCCTCATGCCTGCGCCAATCGTACTCTTCCCGCCAGTACCGCACCAGGTCCTTCATGTACTCCAGGTTCGCCCCGTACTTCCATCCCGCCCCCTCCAGGTCGTCGGGCCATCTGGTCCTGCCAAGACGTTCTGATAGGTCATCCAACACCTCCTGGGGCACCTCGATCTTGAACCGCTCGACGCTTCCGCCCATCTCGAACCCTCCTTTGATGTCCTAGCTTCCTTGGACCGTTCCTTGGACCGCGCGTTACTAAAGCGCTTGCCCGAAATTTCCTCGAAGGGAGCGCATCCTGACGCGGGACAGCTGGGAATGACAGCGGACCGAGGCCGCCAAGATCTGGGCGCGCGGCGCGGAAAGAGGGGGAGGAGATCGCGAGCCAGACCGCCGGGGCGGGGCCGTCCAGAGCGGGGTGGACGGCGAGTTTTGCCCATATGTTAATTATGGGGTCCGGTTATCACCATGCCGAGCGAGAGGGAAAAGCAATGTCCATCAAACTGGCCGTGCCGAACAAGGGACGGCTCAACGAAAGATCGCTGCAGATCCTGAAGCAAGCGGGCTTGGAGATCGAGGACGGGGTCGAGCGCAAGCTCTACGCCACCGTCAAGAACGGGGACTTCTCGGTAATGTTCCTGAGAGCCTCTGACATCGTAAGTTTCGTGCACAAGGGCGCGGTGGACATGGGCATCACCGGCAGGGACCTGGTGCTGGAGTCCGGGCTGGACGTGGAAGTGATGCTGGACATGGGCTTCGGGCGATGCCGCCTTTCCGTGGCGGTGCCCGAGGAAGCGGGGATGGAGGAGGCGGAGGACGTCCCGGACGGCGCCCTAGTGGCCACTTCCTTCCCCAACATGGCCAGGAAGTATTTCGCCAAGCTCGGCAAGAAGGTGGACATCACCGTCATATCCGGCGCGGCCGAGGTCACTCCCCGGCTGGGGGTGGCGGACCTCATCGTGGACCTGGTGTCCAGCGGAAGTACGCTTAAGACCAACCACCTGAAGGAGATCGCCGTCATCGCCGAGTCGGAGGCGGTGGTCATCGCCTCCAAGAGGTCTCTGGAAGAAAAGGGCGAGGAGATGCGCGATCTCGCCTCCGCGCTCCGGAGCGTGGCCGACGCCGAGGACAAGAAATACCTCATGGCCGACGTGCCGGTGACCGCCCTCGACGACATCAGGAAGTTCCTCCCCGGGATCGCCGGCCCCACCATCATGAACATCGTGGGGCGGGATGACGTGGTGGCGATCCACGTGGTGGTGGACAAATCCAAGATCTATGATTCGGTGAACAAGCTCAAGCGGCTCGGGGCCACGGGCATTCTCATCATGCCCATCGACCGCATGGTGCCGTAGGTGATATGATGAAGGACAGCTGGGTCCGCGCATCGCTGAAGGATATTCCTCTATATTACAACCCCAAGGTGAAGGCCATCCGCATGGACACCTCCATCAACGTCCTCGGCCCCAACACCTGCCTCGACGAGGTCCTGAACAAGTGCCGGGAAATGGACCTGAACCAGTACCCCGCCCCGTATTCCGACGGGCTTCGAAGGGCGCTGGCCCGGAAATACGGCCTGCACGAGGACAACTTCGTGGTCGGCAACGGCTCTGACGAGATGCTGGACGTGGTGTTCAAGTCGTTCATGGAGCCGGGGGAAACGGTGGCGACGCCATACCCGTCCTACGTGCTGCACAGCTTCTTCGTCAAGATCAACGGCGGGAGATCGGTCACGGCGGACCTGGCCCCCGGGTTCGAGCTGGACCCCGACGCGCTGCTGAAGGAGAAGAGCAAGGTCATCATCCTGTGCACTCCCAACAACCCCACCGCCAACACCTTCGACCACCGCGACGTGGAGAAGGTCATACGAGAGCATGACGGTCCCGTCGTAGTGGACGAGGCCTACGGCGAGTTCGCCAAGGAGAGCTTCATGCCTCTGGTGGATGATTACGAGAACCTCATCGTTACCAGGACCTTCTCCAAGGCCTACGGCCTCGCCGGCCTCAGGATCGGCTACATGGCCTCCAATCTCAAGATGGCCGATCAGCTGCAGAGGGTCAAGATACCTTATTCGCTCAACAGGGTCAGCGAGGCCGCCGCCATCGCCGCCCTGGAGAACCCCCGGTACGTCGAGGAGGGAGTGAAGCTGGTCAACGAGCAGAGGGACGCTTTGTCCGACGGCCTCCGCGCCCTGGGGTTCAAGGTGTTCCCCTCTGCCAGCAACTTCATCCTGTTCAAGAGCCCGGTGCCGTCCTCCGATCTCGTATCCCGCCTCGCCGCCAAGGGCGTGCTGATCCGGGACTTCGGCAAGCTCCGACTGCTGGAGGACTGCGTCCGCACCACCGTGGGAACGGAGGAGCTGAACCGGCTGCTGCTGACGAAGCTGAAGGAGGTGATGGAGGAATGGTGAACGTACGGCGCTCGGTCAAGTACCCCGAGGAGAACGACTCCTACCGCATCGGGCAGCGGCCCAAGGTCAGGGTGGCCATCGCCGACTACGGCGTGGGGAACCTGCACTCCATCCGCAAGGCCCTTGAGCTGGCCGGCGCGAGGCCGGTCATCGAGACCAACATGAGGAGCCTCCTGGACGCCGAGGTCATCGTGTTCCCCGGCGTGGGGGCCTTCGACAGCTGCATGCAGAAGCTGCTCCCCTACAGGGACATCATCGTGGACCGCCTCAACGCGGGCACCCCCTGCCTGGGCATATGCATAGGCGCGCAGATCCTGTTCGAGGAGAGCGAGGAGGGGGCGTCCCCGGGCCTGGGGTTCATGAAGGGAAAGGTCGTAAAGCTCCAGGCCGAGAGGGTCCCCCACATGGGATGGAACCGGGTGGTCTCCCAGGACAGCGCCTTCGAGGGGGTGGAGTCGCCGTACTTCTACTTCGCCCACTCCTACCACGGCGGCCCGGCGGAGAACGTGGCGGTGGCGACCACCGACTACTTCGGGGAGTTCCCCTCCGCCTTCAGAAAAAAGAATGTGCTCGGAGTGCAATTCCACCCGGAGAAGAGCAGCGCTTCGGGAGCGGTGTTCCTCCGAAACTTCGTCAAGTTCATCGAGGCTAAACTATGATCGTATTACCGGCAGTTGACTTATTGGACGGCAAGGTCGTTCAGCTCGTAGGCGGGAGACCGGGAACAGAGAAGGTCTCGCTCCACAACCCCCGCGAGGTCGCCCTCGACTGGGAGAAGAAAGGGGCCCCGGCCATTCACGTGGTGGACCTGAACGCCGCCATGGGGCGGGGTGACAACTTCAACGCCATCACCTCCATCATGGCCAAGGTGAAGGTCCCCCTGCAAGTGGGCGGGGGCATCCGCACCACCGAGGCCGCGGAGACCTTGCTGAACCTGGGCGCCGCGAGAGTGGTCGTGGGCACCAGGGCCATCACCGACCCCGAGTGGTTCGCCGACCTGGTGCGCTCCAACTACAACAAGATCATGCTGGCCCTGGACATCAGGGACGGGAAGATCCAGATGAGGGGATGGCGCGAATCGTCGGAAAAGAAGCTGAAGGACATCCTCGCCGCCACCGCCGGACTGCCCCTGGCGGGGGTGCTGCACACCAACGTCAACGTGGAGGGGAAGGCCGCGGGCATCGACCTGGACGAGATACGCTCGTTCGCGGACATGTGCCCCCACCCGGTGACCGCCTCGGGCGGCGTCACCACCATGGAGGACCTCGAGGCCCTGGAGAGCATCGGCATCCCCTCGGCCGTAGTGGGCCTGGCGTTGTACGTCAACATCATTCAGCCCGAGCAGGTATGGGGGAAGAAGTGATGCGCGAGGCCAAGGTCGCCCGGAAGACCAGGGAGACCGACATCTCCCTGAAGCTGAACATCGACGGGGGCGGGGCCGCCAAGATCGACATCGACGATCAGTTCCTCCGCCACATGCTGGAGACCCTCACCCGCTATGCCGGGTTCGACCTGACGGTCGAAGCGACGGGCGACAACCAGCACCACCTGGTCGAGGATGTCGCGATAGCGCTGGGCTCCGCGTTCCGCCAGGCCCTCGGCGACCAGCCGGTGGAGCGCATGGCGTCGGCAATGGTCCCCATGGACGACGCCCTGGTGACCGCGGCGGTGGACATCATCGATCGCCCCTACTGCGACGCCGATTGCCCTGACGTCCTGTACTTGCACTTTTTCCGCTCCTTCGCCATGTCCTCGGGGATCACGGTACACATAATGCTGCACCGCGGGATCGACGAGCACCACATAGTGGAGGCGTCGTTCAAGGCCCTGGGGACCGCGCTGAAGAGATCGGTGGTGCCGAGGCAGAACGTGCTCAGTACCAAGGACGCCGTGAAGTTCAGGAGCGCATGAGCATGCTCACCAAGCGCATCATCCCCTGCCTCGACGTCACCGAGGGAAAGGTGGTCAAGGGCGTCAAGTTCCAGAACCTCAGCGGGATCGGGTACCCGCCCGACCTCGCGGAGGCGTACGAGAAGCAGGGGGCCGACGAGATCGTGTTCCTGGACATCACCGCGTCCTCCGACGCCAGGAAGACCCTGCTGGATGTGGTGGAGAAGACCGCCGAGAGAATGTTCGTACCCCTGACCGTGGGCGGGGGCATCCGCACCAAGGAGGACATGCGCCTCGCTCTGAACGCCGGCGCCGACAAGGTCTCGGTGAACACCGCCGCGGTGCACGACCCCAACCTCATCACCGCCTGCGCCGAGGACTTCGGGAGGCAGTGCGTGGTGGTGGCGATAGACGCCAAGCGCGAGGGAGGTAGGTGGAAGGTGTATACGCACGGGGGAAGGCAGCGCACCGAGCTTGATGCGGCCGACTGGGCCTACGAGGCCGAGGACCGCGGGGCCGGGGAGATCCTGCTCACCAGCATGGATGCCGACGGCACCACCCAGGGCTACGACGTCAAGCTCACCCAGCTGGTGGCCGACTCCGTCAACATACCGGTCATCGCCTCGGGCGGGGTGGGGAGCCCGGAGCACATATACCAGGTGTTCCAGGAGACCAACGCCTCCGCCGCCCTGGCCGCGTCGATATTTCACTATGGGACCTACACGGTGGCCGACGTGAAGAATTACCTGAGGGACCGGGGGGTGCTGGTCCGATGACCCTTCCCTTCAAGTTCAACGCCGACGGCCTCATTCCCGTGATCGTTCAGGATGCCGGGACCAACGAGGTCCTCATGATGGCATGGGCCAACCAGGAGGCGTACGACCTCATGCTGAAGACGGGGCGGACCCACTTCTGGTCCCGCTCCCGCAAGAGGCTGTGGATGAAAGGCGAGGAATCGGGCCATGTCCAGGACATCGTGTCGATACAGACCGACTGCGACTCCGACACCTTGCTCGTCCGGGTGAAGCAGACCGGCAACGCCTGCCACCTGGAGCGCCCCTCGTGCTTCGGGGACGCCCTGTACGGCGACCTCGAGCGCACCGCGGCCATCGTGCCCGAGCTGAGGAGGGTCATCAGGGACCGCAAGGAGAACCCGAAGGAGGGCAGCTACACCAACCAGCTCCTTTCCAACGAGGACAAGGTGCTGAAGAAGGTGGTGGAGGAGGCGGGCGAGCTGGCCATAGCCGGAAAGGGCAGCGACCGCCAGTCCCAGATATGGGAGGCCGCCGACCTGATCTACCACCAGATGGTGCTGTTCGAGTACCTCGACCTCCCCATGGACGAGGTCTTCAAGAAGCTGTCCGAGCGCCACCGGGGAGTGAGAAGATGAAGAGGATCGATCTCCACATGCACACCCTGATGAGCGACGGCGCCCTGCTCCCCATCGAACTGGCGAGGAGATGCGCGAGCATGGACTTCGAGGCCATCGCGTTCACGGACCACGCCTCCCTCAGCAACGTGGACCGGATCGTCCCGGAGTGCGCCAGGGACGCCGAGCTGGCCAGGGAATGGGGGCTCGATGTCATCGTGGGAGTGGAGATCACCCACGTCCCGGTCTCCCGGTTCGATGAGGTCGTGGCCAAGGCCAAGAGGGCCGGCGCCGATCTCGTGGTGGTCCACGGGGAAACGATCTCGGAGCCGGTGGAGAAGGGCACCAATCGCGCGGCGGTGAACAATCCCGACGTGGACATCCTCGCGCACCCCGGCTTCATCACCCTGGAGGATGCCCAGGCCGCCGCCGACAACGGGGTGGTGCTGGAGATCACCTCCCGGCCCTCGCACGGCATGACCAACGGGCACGTGTACCGCATGGCCAGCCAGGTCGACGCCAAGATGGTGGTCAACACCGATACCCACTCCCCGGGGGACATCATCACCACCGAGAAGGCCTACGCCATCGCCATGGGGGCGGGGATGTCCAGGGTCGAGGCGGAGATGTGCGTGGACAGGATGCCCCGGGAGATCGTCCGGAGGATACGGGGTCGATGAAGGTCCTCAAGTTCGGCGGCAGCTCCCTCAGGGACGGGACCAGCATGCTCCGCGTGGGCGAGATCGTGGCCGCGGAGAAGGAGGAGAAGGTAGTGGTGGTCTCGGCCATCCAGGGCATCACCGACTCGCTGCTGAGGTTCATGTCCGCGGTGCGGAAGGAGGAAGAGGTCCAGGTGTTCGTCAAGGAGCTGCGGGAGCGGCACCTCAAGATACTGGCGGAGGTGGCGTCCACCATGCCGGTCAAGCAGCAGGCGGTGGCCCAGCTCAACGCGCGCCTGGTCCGCCTGGAGCGGACCCTGTACGGCATCACCTACCTTGAGGAGCTGACGCCGCGCACCAAGGACCTGGTGCAGTCGTTCGGGGAGAGGATGAGCGTCATCGTCATGAGCGCCATGCTTCAGGACATGGGCGTAAACGCCGTACCGGTGGAGGCGGACGAGCTGGGGATCATGACCGACGGCACATTCGGCTCCGCCACCGTGGACATGGAGCGGACCAGGGTCAACGCCGCTCCCAGTATCCGCGACATGTTCAAGCGCCAGGAGGTGCCGGTCGTGACCGGCTTCTTCGGCAAGGGGCCGGAAGGCGTCATCACCCTCCTGGGGAGGAACGGGACAGACTACAGCGCCAGCGTGATCGCCAACGCCATCGACGCCGACACCCTGGAGATATGGAAGGACGTGGACGGGTTCATGTCCGCCGACCCCAAGGTAGTGCCGGGAGCGGTTCCGATCGGGTACCTCTCCTACGAGGAAGCGGCCGAGCTGGCATACTTCGGCGCCAAGGTCCTGCACCCCCGGACGGTCGAGCCAGCCAGGGCCAAGAGCATTACCATCAGGGTGAAGAACGTATTCAAGCCTCACGTGGAGGGAAGCGCCATCAGGCCCCAGGGCGTGGAGAACGCCCAGACCGTCAAGAGCATCTCCTTCATGAGCAACATGACCATGCTCAAGGTGTACGGCGCCGGCCTGGGCTCCCGGTCGGGGGTCATGCTGGAGATCTCCGAGCTGCTGTCCAATGCCAACGTCAATATCTATTCCGCCGCGACGTCCCAAACGGGCATCTCCCTGCTCATCGAGGAGGGGGAGCTGAAGAGGGCGGAGAAAGCATTGGCCGGCGCGAAGAGGGGGGTCATAGACCGGATCGAGCTGGTGAAGGATATCGCCCTGCTGTGCCTGGTGGGCGAGGGCCTCGGCACCAGGGAAGGGGTCGCGGCCAAGGTGTTCACCATTGTCGCGAGCCTCGGGGTCAACATACAGCTGATCTCCGCCGGCGCGTCGACCGTCGCGCTGCACTTCACGGTGAACGGGAAGGACCTGGAGAAGACCACCAGGACCATCCACCAGGTCTTCTTCGAGGCATGAGCATGATCAGGGTGGCGTTCCAGGGGGTCAAGGGAGCGTTCAGCGAGGACGCCATAGTGCAGTTCTTCGGCGAGAAGGCCGAGAGCGTGCCCTGCCCCGACTTCGAGAGCGTGTTCAGGGCGGTGGACCAGGGCAGGGTGGCCTACGGCATGGTCCCGGTGGAGAACTCTCTGGAGGGGAGCGTATCCGCGGTCTCGGACCTTCTGTTGGACTTCGACCTGAACGTGGTGGGGGAGGCCTACGTGGCCATCGTGCAGAACCTCATCGCGCACCCCGGCGTCGAGATCAGGGAGATCAAGAGAGTGTACTCCCATCCCCAAGCGCTCGGCCAGAGCCGCGCCTTCCTGGCGAAGTACCCGCAGTGGGAGAAGGTCCCCGCCTTCGACACCGCCGGCAGCGTCCGCATCATCAGGGACCACGGCCTCAGGGAAGAGGCGGCCATCGCCTCCAGGCGGGCGGCCCAGGAGTACGGCATGACGGTGCTCAGAGAGGGCATCCAGAACAGCGACCGCAACTTCACCCGCTTCTTCGTCATCCAGAAGACCCCTGCCCTGTCCAAGGAAGGGGACAAGACCTCGGTGGTGTTCGCGGTCCGCAACATGCCCGGCACCCTGTACCGGGCCCTGGGGGCCTTCGACGAGAGGGGCGTGAACATGACCAAGCTGGAGTCCCGGCCCCGCAAGGACAGGCAGTGGGAGTACGTGTTCTACGTCGACCTGGACGGCCATGTGGACGACAAGCCGGTCGCCGACGCGCTCACCGACCTGGTGAGGAGGGCATCGTTCGTCAAGGTCCTGGGGACCTACCGCAGGGCCCAGGTTCCCGGCTGATCCGGCTCGCCCCCGCGAAGCGAGGGGGAAGAGGTGAAAGGGTTTTGGCCGGGATCATTTCTTCCTCAGCTTTCTGACCGCCATGATGACCAGGACGATCGCGGCCAGGATCACCACGAGCAGCGGCCAGAGGTCTGTGCCGCCCGCCGCCTCCTTATGCACGGCCGGCAGGGGAACGGAGACCTCGTTGCTCAGGGCGCCGTCGCCCGCCCCGCTGAAGGCCGCCACCGCGTAGAAGAGGCCGGTGGTGCGGTCCGCCACCGCGTCGTCGTACTGCTGGACGTCGCCGAGGACCCGGTACAGCTCCAGGGAGCCGGACGAGGTCCCCCTGTACAGCTTGTAGCCGAGCACGGGCGCTTCGGAAGAGGGCGTCGACCAGCTGACGCGCGCCGTGCCGCCGGTTAGGGAGACCGATGCCGACGGCGCTCCCGGAGGAGTGAACGTGGTGGCGGTGGCCGAAGCGCTGAGCGCGCCGTCCCCGGCCGCGTTGTATGCCTGGACCGTGACCGTGTACTCGGTGCCGCTGTCCAGGCCGTCGAACACGAAGCTGGCCGCCGGGCCGGCGTCCGCGGACAGGGAGAACGTCGTCCCGTGGCTAAGGTGAACGCGATAACCAAGGATGGCCGAGCCGTTGTCCAGCTGCGGGGGGCCCCAGGTCACGGTGACGTTCCTGAGCCCGCCCGCCGCGCTCACGCCGGTGGGGGCGGAAGGGGGGAAGGGACCCGCCGACGCGCTCGCCTCATTGCTCGGCGAGCCGACGTACCCATTGCTGGCGATCACGGTGTAGTGGTAGGTGTGGCCGAGCTCGACGTCCTCGTCGAGGTAGGAGGCCCCGGGGGCCATGGTGTCGTAGTAGGTGCCTTCCCCGCTGGCGGTGGACCTGTTGATGAGATAGCTGGTGATCCCCGCACCTCCGTCGGAGGCGGGGGCGTTCCAGGTCAGGGCGATGCCTTCGCTCGTGTAAGCGGCCGCCAGGTCCGTCGGTGCGCCGGGCGCGCCGGCGGTGGTGACAGCGCAGGACCATCCGGAATAGCACCAGCTGCAGGCATTCGCGTAGAACGCGCCTACCTGGAAATACAGGGTGGTCAGCGGTGGAATGGGACCATCGTCCCCGAGCGAATCGAGCTCGAAGGAAGTGGCGGCGAGCTTGCCGGAGCTGCCCTGCACGGTGCCCGGCACTGTTCCCCAGTACAGGACATAATAGGTGGGGCTCCCCGGGGCGGGGGCCCAGGACACCTCCATGGCGCCCGCGCCCCCCGTCCCTGCAGGGGTCCCGGGAGGACCGACCCAGCTCTGGGCCTGGATGCTGTCCGAGATCACCGGGAATCCTATCACCATTGCTAACGCTAACGAGACCGCTGCCGCGATGTGCTTGTTCATGCGATGTCAAACTCCTCTGCGATGCGCCGGGGATCATTTCACCGGCCGATATCATCGATGGCCCTCCCAATGAACAGAGCGATTAAGGCGCAATGTCCAGTTCCGAAGGCTCCACCGCGGCAGAATGAAGGATTGACGTATTTACAGATGATTACTTGAAATGATATCGATGATAATGACGAAATGGTGCCTGGACGCGCGCCGGCCTCACTCGACCTGGACTATAGTGCAATTCTTATCCTCGATCTCGGGTGGCCAATATCCCATCACCATATTCACGCCGGTGGTCTCGCAATAATAATAGCTCTTGCCCCCGTATTGGATGGAGGCGCCGCCGGGGATCGTGCTCCACGCCACCCCGACCGCCATGTGCTCCGGGGGCATGATCATCACCGCGTCGTAGCCCATGGCCTCTATCAGGGAGGCGAACAGCAGGGAGGTGTCCTCGCAATCCCCTGTCTGATCGTACAGCGTCTCCACCGGGAACCGCCAGTACTCGATCACGCCGACCGTATCATCGTCCAATGAGTACTCTATGCCCTGGCAGAAGCTCAGGACGAAATCGACGGTCTTGCGGTCGGAGAACTGCTCGTCCTCCGCCATGTCCTCCAGCTTCGACAGCAGGTCCAGTATGATGGGATCGTCCGAGGTCACGAAGGCCTTGGCATCGGCGTAATCGTAGTGGGTCTGCCTTTCGACGCCGTTGGAAAGGCATTCCGCGTACGAGCTGGAGGGGATGGTCAGCTGGAGCGAGTACTCCTTCCCGTCAAATGTCCACTCGAACAGCCTGACCTCGTCAAAAACGTACGGGGTGATGTCGAAGCGGAGCGCGGCATCATTGTCATCGGTGGTGGAAGTGCCGTCCGCCGACCCGTTGGCCAGACCGTCGACGTCGTTCCCGGTCCAGGTGCCCGCCACTATGTCGTAGACCACTATCAGAGTACGGCCCGCGGGGGATGTACCGTCGATGTCCAGGATGTCGCCGTCACCCATCACGTCAGCGTCCATCATCGTCAGCTCGATAGTGTGGTTCCTGACGTCGTCGTCCAGATCGAACGTGAACGTCTCGTTGATCAGCGTTGTCGAACCGACCGGGCAATTCCATACCGCTCCCGAGCTGTTAAGCATGCCCATGTTGACACCGTCGATCACTAGGAGAATATAGACCTCGGCAGTAGTGTCAGAGAGATAGTCGACGGCATCCCATATCGAGATGGATTCAATGGTGAGATTTATCCCCGCATCCGCGTCAGGGACCAGGTCCACGGTGTCGTTGAACCCGTCGTTATCTCGATCGTACGGGAAGTTGTCGGCATTGTCGCCTATGCCGTCGCTGTCGGAGTCGACCCATTCCAGGGGGTTGCGGGGGAACGCATCCACACCGTCAGGGTAGCCGTCGCCGTCGGTATCCCTGCTGGAGTGGTTGAGCAGAAAATCAAAGGGATTCCATTCGATGCCGTTGGAAAAGCAGCCTCCGACGTGAAGGAAGAGCAGCGTGCCCGCCATCACCACTGCCACTACCGCTGCGACCTTACTGCTCGAGCTCACGGAGGTACCGAAATTGTATGCCCGGAGTTCGATTTTAACCCTGCGCTTTCGCTCGCATGATCCGAGAAAACAGGTTTCGGTCATTATTCTAAAAATGTGAGTATTATATTGTCACGATGCCTGCGCCCCGCAGGGCCCAGCGGCCGGTCGGTCCCTCACGGCTGGAACCGTCCTCCGACCCCGGCCATATGGCCTTTTCCCCATCCTGCTGAAGCGCGATGGCGCGTTCAGGACGGAAAAGTGCCCGCCGCATGAGCTGGGCGGGCACGATAGAACGTCCTTGTCAGCGTCCCCGGATGGTCTCGCCAAGGGTGCGGAACTCCCCGGCCCAATAGATGAGCGCCCGTTCCCGGTCGAAATCCTCGATCACGTCCGCGCTGACGACCTCTCCGATGAACCAGGTGTGGTCACCGGTGTCGAAGGTCTGCACCTTCTTGCATTCTAGGTTGACGATGCACTCCGCGATGGTGGGTGTGCCGACCCTCTTCCCCGGCACGGGAGTGAGCCCGGTCTCCATGAACTTGTCGCAGTTCTTGCCGGACTTCTCGCCGCAAAAGATGGTCTCCTCCACCAGGTCCTTGCCTGGTATGTTGACGGTAAAATCGGGAGAGCGGTGGAGCAGTTCGTGACTGTACCGGCATGGGGACACCCCGATGCCCACCAGGGGCGGGTTGAACGAGAAGACATGCACGAGCGCGATGGTGATGATGTTCTTTTCTTCTTTCCCCACTACGGCCAATACTATGGGGAACGCAGGGAAGGTCCTGATCCCTCTGACCGGGTTCAACTCCGTCTTGACTGCCATGCTTTCGGGTTGGGATGCTTGGTCCTTAATAAAAAACCCTCGCATCCATCGTTCGGTCCAAAGCGTCAGTGTGAGGGCCATCTCTGCGGTCAGATGGTCCCTGATCCGCTCCAAAAGCTTACTTTATCGCATGAAGAGCGGGAATAGAACGTCAGGCACATGCTCGTTCACGTCTACGCAGGGGGGCCGCCCGCTCGATTGATTTAAATCCTCTTTGATAAATCCCCGTCCTCATGGCACCTCGCATCGGGATCATAGGCGGGACCGGGGTCTACGACCCCAAGATGTTCAAGATCAAGGACAAGATAACGTTGTCAACACCCTACGGCGCTCCTTCCGACGCACTGCAGGTCGGCGAGCTGGACGGTGTAGAGGTCGCATTCCTCCCCCGCCACGGCAGCGGGCACGTGTACCCTCCGCACAAGGTCAACTACCGCGCCAATATCTGGGCCATGAAGCAGCTGGGCGTGGAGAGGATCATCTCCCCCTGCGCGGTGGGTTCCCTCAAGGAGGACATCAAGCCCGGCGAGCTCGTCATCGTGGACCAGTTCATCGACTTCACCAAGGGCCGCGACTACACCTTCTACGACGGCGCCAAGACGGTCCATATCTCCCTCGCCGACCCGTTCTGCCCGGAGCTGAACTCCCTGTTCGCTAAGGAGGCCAAGCGGCTCAAGATCCCGCACCACGTCGGAGGCACCTACGTCTGCATCGAGGGACCGAGGTTCAGCACCCGCGCGGAGTCGAGGATGTACCGGCAGTTCGCCGACATCATCGGCATGACCCTTGTGCCGGAATGCCAGCTGGCCAGGGAGCTGGACATGTGCTACACCTCGCTGGCCACCGTTACCGATTATGATGTATGGGCGGAGGAGCCGGTTGACATCAGCATAGTCCTCAAGGTCATGGCCGAGAACGTGGAGAAGGTCCGGAAGCTCATCTCCGCCACACTCCCGAAGATACCCGCGGCCAGGAAGAAGTGCCCCTGTCCCAATACGCTCAAGGAAGCTGGGCTCTGAGGCGTTCAAAGGCCCCGGGACCGCCCGGGGCTACCATTTCCATATCCATAGCGTAGCACAGCGGAGCGCTGAGGCCTCAATAGGATCGTTACCGCCCCATCATATAATTTCGATGATCTTAAGAAAGGTTTTTAACCACAGAGGTCGCATGCATACTTCGAGGAGGGGAGGACCGAAAGGTTCATTGGGCTTAATGGCCCACCCTTCCGTCCCATTTATCGTGGTAGAACCGATGGCTCCCACTTCTTTCCGTCGTGCATGTCAAAGAGCGAGGATAGTCTCCTGAAATCTGAAATCATCGCCCTTCTCTCGCTCATATGTTAAAAACACCTTCCTAGCGCAAAAATCTGCGAGTTGTAGGCCAGGAGAATTGAACGATGATAAAAAGCTCGCGGTGTTCATAATATTCTCCAGATATGAATTCGTCGTTGGCCAATAGTTCCAACCCGCTAACGATATCCCCTGCCGTCTAGATTCGTGAATCAACTGTTGAAGGTTCTTGTCGTTCCTTGATTCTTCTAGGTCCATCACGACATATCCAACGGAGTCGGTACGTGTCAGAAATTTACTGTGAATCTGTCGACCATCGCCCTAAATGCATAGCTTTTCGGATCGTAAGCATTTACATATCGCTCCATTATCCTCCTTTTATTAATTACTGTTGAAAAAAGAGTTGGCTTGATATCATGCAATAAGGCAATCACATCGTCAGACCGGGCCTTACGGTCTTTCGGTTCGAGCGTATCAAAAGGCTCCTTACCCCTCTCTAAATTACGACTGATAATTACGACTGATAAGCTCAAAGGTTCCTTTTTCTGGCTTGCCGAGATACTTCCCCATAATGTTGGGGAGGCGCTTATGTACAAAATAATCCTGCTCAGGCGTCAATGCAACGCCAGCTTGAACATAGTAAACGTCTTCGCCTTTTCCAAATGGAGCAGGCCATGAGGTCCCTCCACTGGCGTCGACATATAGTGTGTAAGCCTGCATCCTGTCCATGGCAGAGCATTTTTCATTAGATATATAACTCCATCAGGGGGTGGATAAAAAGTGACCGATTCTGACGTTCCATTGCAACATCTCGCACCCCACCGCAAAGTCCCCAGCGCGCCGGTGAGCACGAACGCATGATCAAGGGCCTAAGCAAAGATGCTCAAACGCCCGTTCCGGACAGCGGCATAGCGAGCTCGACATGTGGCTATCTTTCCGGAATCCTCGATAGGGACCTCGCGATTCCCGGAGAGCGCCAGACGCCTGGCTGACCGCTCCCGACGATGTGAAGTGCTCAGCCACCGTTGAGGACCTTGCGGTACGCCGCCGCGTCCATGAGGCCTACTAAAGAAGAAGGGTCGTCAACCCTGATGACGGCGATCCAGCCCTTATCGTACGGCGACTCGTTGATGAACTGGGTCATGTTCTCCAGCTCCTGGTTGGCCTCCACCACCTCGCCGCCCACCGGCGTGTAGATGGATGCGACGGTCTTCACGCTCTCCACCTGTCCGATGACCTCGCCTCGCTGGTACCTCTTGCCCACCTTGGGCAGCTCGACGAAAACGATCTCGGTCATCTCCAGCTGCGCGTGGTCCGTTATCCCGATGCGGACGTTGGATCCTTCCTCCTTCACCCATTCGTGGTCGATCGTGTATTTGAGGCCGTCCTTCACTACGCTCTTGTCCGCCATGGGGCTCACTTGACGGGCCTTCATCCTGTGCCTGGGATTTATTTGTTTGCCGCGCATTCAGCAGGAAAGGGCCATCGCGGATCGCCGAGTTCACAATCGTCAGCTCTGGCCGCGTGCGATCGCATCATCTAAAAGATAGGTTCTCTGGCGATACTTTTTATAATTACTGGGCATTGGAAAGAAGGTCATGAGGATAACCGTCCGCGGCATCGTGCAGGGAGTGGGCTTCCGCCCCACCGTATACCGCATCGCCAGGTCCATGGGCCTGCGGGGGTACGTGCAGAACAACGGCTCCGACGTGGTCATCGCGGTGGACCGCGACGCCGAGGAGTTCGTGCGGCGCCTCAAGGCCGAGCTCCCGCCGCTGGCGAGGCTGGACTCAGTGGAACTGCACGAGGACCGTTCCGACCTCGGCGATACGTTCCGCATCACCCACAGCTCCGGCGGGAGCAGGGGAGTAGGGATACCGAACGATGCCGCGGTGTGCGACCAGTGCGTCGAGGAGATGTTCGACCCCGGGAACCGGAGATATCTCTATCCGTTCACCAACTGCACCAATTGCGGCGCCAGGTTCACCGTCATTGCCGATCTTCCTTACGACCGGGACAAGACCTCCATGCGGGACTTCCCTATGGACCCGGACTGCCGCAACGAGTATGACGACCCCGCGGACAGGCGGTTTCACCATCAGACCATCTCGTGCCCCCATTGCGGCCCTTCGTACTATCTGCTGTCGGCCAATGGCAGCGCGATAAGCTCGGCCGATCCCATCGGCGAGTTCGCCAAGATGCTCCGCAGCGGGGCCATCGGGGTGGCCAAGAGCTGGGGGGGGATGCACATATGTGCCACTCTGGCCACGCTGCCTCGGCTCCGGAAATGGTACCACCGTGACCAGAAGCCCTTTGCGGTGATGGTGAGGGACCTCGACGCCCTGCGGAGATACGGGGAGCCGACCGCGTTCGAGAAGAAGTTGCTGACCTCCAGCCACCGCCCGGTGGTGCTCGTCAGGAAGAAGGACAGCAGCATCACCGAACTCATCGCCCCCGGCCTGGGGAACGTGGGGCTGTTCCTACCGTACTCGGGAATGCACCACCTGCTGTTCCGCCACCTCGAAGAGGACGCGCTGGTCATGACCTCGGCCAACGTTCCGGGCGAGCCGATGGTGCTGCGCGACTCTGACGCCCTGGAGCTGAACGCCGAGGTATATCTCATGCACGACCGGGAGATCATCAACCGGTGCGACGATTCCGTCCTGAGGACCTTCGGCGAGCATACCTATTTCATACGCAAATCCAGGGGGAACATCCCCTCGTCCATCGACATAAAGCTGAAAGGACAGGCCCTGGCGGTGGGGGCGCAGGAGAACCTATGCGGGGCGGTGGCCAAGGACGGAAAGCTGTTCACCACCCAGTACATCGGGGACGGCGACTCTCCCCGAGTGGTAGATTTTCTGGGGCATGCCATCGAGCATTTCTGCAAGCTGCTGGGAGTGGACCGGGTGCAGGCGGTGGGGGCCGACCTCCACCCCGGGTACTCGAACCGCAAACTGGCCAAGCAGCTGGCGGTACGCTACGACGCCGAGCTGGTGATGGTGCAGCACCACTGGGCCCACGCCGCCGCCCTGATGGTCGATTCCGGCGTCGACGAGATCGTCGCCCTCACCCTGGACGGCACCGGGTACGGCTCGGACGGCAACGCCTGGGGCGGAGAGGTCCTGCGGGCCGATCTGGACTCGTTCGACCGCGTCGCCCATCTGCAGGAGATCCCTCTGCTGGGCGGGGAGATGGCGGTCCGGGACCCCCGCCGCTTGGTGTTCGCCTTGGACGAGATGAGCGGGCGAACGAACGGCTACTTCAGCGACCGCGAGGCCGAGGTGCTGAGGAAGATCATGCATACCAGCGCCGGGAGCTCGGGGTTCGGCCGAGTGCTGGATGCCCTGTCCTGCTACTTCGGGGTGTGCCGGAAGCGCACCTACGACGGCGAGCCGGCCATGAAGCTGGAGCCGGTGCTGGAAGCGGGGGAGCGCATCCACCCGTTCAAGGCCCAAAGGGTGAACGGCACGGTGATGACCGCCGACCTCTACCGGCAGATGACCGAGGCCAAGGGGAGAAAGGAGGACCTGTCCCTGTCATTCGTGGCGGCATTGCTCGAGTCTCTGGTAGAAGCGGCGTGCGATGAGGCGGAAAAGAGAGGGATACGTCACATAGGGCTGACCGGCGGCGTATCCTACAACGGCCCGGTGTCCTCACTGACCAAGCAGATGGTCGAGGAGAGGGGGCTGGAATTCGTATGCCACGACCGCCTTCCCAACGGTGATGGCTGTGTGTCCAGCGGACAGTGCGCCATCGCGCTCAAGAAGTCCCGGTGAGATGGCGCTGCGTGCACAAGCGAAGGCGGACCTGACTTCGCATTTTGCATTGTACGCTGCATTCCCATGTTCCGGAAAGGGAAGAGGCGAGTGCGCCCGATCCCGGCCGGTAGCAAGGTGAAAATGCACATATCAGCATGTAATCTAGAAAAAAATCGTATTTGGAAAACCGCGTTGGTGAAGAAGATGGCAGCCCCGGCGGAGTGTTGCGCAAGGAACACCGTGGGGTGCCCAATACCGTACGGGACTTACCTGCCGATCAAGCAAGATGTTCGAAGCCGACTAAAATTTTCCGATAATTTGATCATTGCCCATCGCTCCAAAAACGGGGTCGACAGCATATTGCTGCGGGCGCATATGCTCGAAGCAGCGATATGATGAAGGAGGGCAATGGAGAGGTTTGGGGAGGCCCCCGGTAAGAGATTTAACGCTGGCCGTCGACCAGCAGAGGAAGGGGCTTCTCGAACCACTTGGTGGTGCCGAGGTCCTTCACGCACCTGCCGAGGCAGGCGCCTTCCTTGGGAGAGGGGGCGATGGCCCACTTCTCGTCCTCCCTCTGGAGCCACAGGGTGGCTCCGGGGAAGCCTTTCTCGGGGACCCACTTCTCGGCGATGATTCTTTCCTCCTCCTCATCCTGGCATTCCGCGAGCATGCGCCCGACGGCACCGACCAGGGCGTGGACCTCGCCGCGGTCCTCCTGTACGTACTGCAGGTCGAGCAGGAACTCGTAGAGCTGACGGAGCCTGACTCCGTCCTGGACCTTGAAGGGGCCGCGCCTGATGTCCTCTATCAGAGCCTGGGTCGCTCCACCCAGGGCTTGGTATTTCTTTGCTAACGCGAGGAACTCGTCGAAAGTTACATTCATAGTTTATTTCTCCATCCCTTTTTTGACGAAACAAGCATTTCGGCACCATTACTTAACTAGGTTCGGACCTGGTTATCAATAACGAGAGCAATGTATTACGAGCCGCTTCAAGTAATTACCATTCGACTTTTTAATAAATTCCTTCATTATCCTGCGATGTGTGCCAGCCAGTGTTGTTTCTGGGGGCCGGTGGGGCGGTTGATTTCCAAGAATCGTGACAAGGGGATACGCCGCCCTGCCGGCCCTTACCAGCGTTGTTCTCCGAATTCGAGAATGCCTTCGCAGGCTCCGCTCATTCGGTATATTCGTATCCCCTGCCACCGGTATCTAGTTCGCAATATCTAGTTTTTCCCGCAGGACCGCGGTCCGCAGGGGGCGGACGTTTGGTTTAGGCCGCTGAACGACCACTTAAGGAAACTATATTAGCCATTCTTTGCATGTCCATCCAGAAGAAGGAATGGGTGGGTAGAACTTGAACACTATGGTAGTACTCCTGGATGGGGCGGCGGACGACAAAATACCCGAACTAGGGGACCAGACCCCCTTGGAGTACCTGGACAAGCCGTTCATCGACGGCGTGGCCACCAACGGCGACTTCGGCTGGACCGATGGCAAGGCCTACACTCACCTGTATCTGCTGGAATTCTTCACCGGCTTGGGCCTCACCACTCCCCGCGGGCTGGTGGAGGCCATAGGTCTGGGCGTTCCGGTCGAGGAAGGCCAGGTGGCGTATCGCTTCTCTCCCATCAAGATGGTCAACGGCCACATGGAATGGGTTTACAGGGTTGACCTGGACATGCACCGGAAGCTCCAGGATTGCATGGTACGCAATCTGGACATCCTCGGCGACCTCAATCCAAAGCTGTACTTCTACGAGGACGGCAGGGGCGTTATGACGGTGGAGACGGACAAGGTCCACGGGTTCCCCATGCCCCCCACCCCCGTGCCCAGCAGCACCTTCGATATGGGCGCGTTCGAGAGCTACATTCACAGGATGGCCAAGGAGATGGACGGCCTGACGGTCCTTCCCTGGGGCGGCGGCTCCCTGAACGAGGCGGGGCGGCCGAGGCCGATACCCAAGGCCAGGAACATGGTCATGGTGTCCAAGAGCCCCTCCGCGCTGGGCGTGGGCGGCCTCCTGGGCATGCACCGCAAGCAGGTCGACAACATGTGGAGCGGCTTCCAGGAAGCGTTCCGGAGGCTGGAGCAGGGCGACGTGTTCATGCATGTGGAGGAAACGGACGACATCTCCCACCGCAGGGCCCCCGACCAGAAGGTCTCCATGCTCAGGGAGGTGGACAGCCTCCTGATGGAGAACATCGACCGCCTAATCGGCCACCGCGTGGCCTTCATCATCGATCATGGGACCTCCTCGCTATCGGGCCAGCACCTCAAGATGAACGTGCCTTTCGCCGTGTCCGAAGTGGTCGAGCCCACCGCTCCCACCGTCAAGTTCTGCGAGAAGGCCACCAACTACGTCCCCCTCAAGGACCTGCTCGGCAAGATGCTGGATTGAGCCGGGCGGGCCTTTCTCTCTTTCTCTCAGGGGCGACATAGTTCTAAGTGCCGCTACGTCATGGGCGCACCGGACACCATAGTTAAATAGACTGTAGGCATTCCGTTGGATGAATCATCCAACTGTGGTTGTTCGGAGCTGAAACCATGTCGTTCAAAGTCCCGGAAGATATTATCCTCTGTCTGGAGGAAGAAAAGGGCAGGAAATTCGTTGAACGCATCTGGGGGAAGAACCCCACCTATACGTGCGTCATCGGCAACACCGAGACGGCCAAGATCCCCGGCGTATCGGCCGCGGGGGCCAACCCCGAGGCCTGCGACTTCACGCCCGCGGCGGACATGGAGCTGTTGTTCTACGGCAAGTGCAAATGCATGGACGGCGTGCCGGTGACCCCTGATGGCATACCGACCCCTGGCCTGATCACCATGTCCGCGGCCAAGCTGGTCAACATGCCCATCATCGTGGTGAACGGCGGCGTGAGGGTGCGCCCGCACGTGCCATACATCGATGTCGACGGCGTCACCGGAGAGGACATCAGGACCGGAAGGGCGGTAAAGGATCCCGAGAAGTGCTTCGACCGTGCCGTGCTGGCCGGGAAGAACCTCGCCAAGATCGGCGAATACCTGATCGTCAGCGAGTCCATCCCGGGCGGCACCACCACCGCGCTGGGCGTGCTGAACGCTCTGGGCTACGAGGCCGACGGGAAGGTCTCCAGCACTCTCCCGGCCAACCCCCATGACCTCAAGACTCAGGTGGTCGCGGAAGGCCTCAGCAAATGCGGGATGAGCAGGGAGGCGCTTAAGAAGGACCCCATGGCCGCCATAGAGGCCGTTGGCGACCCCATGATGGCGGCGGCCGCGGGCCTGGTGGTCGGCGCGGCGGAATCCGTCCCCGTGCTCATGGCCGGAGGGACCCAGATGGCCGCGGTGCTGGCGATAGTCGCGGGCATGGACGACACCGTCCTCGACAACGTGGCCATCGGGACCACCCGGTGGATCAGCAAGGACAAGACCTCGGACATACGCAACCTTGTCGCCAAGATAGGCAAGGTCCCGGTGCTCGCCGCGAACCTGAACTTCACGCAGTCCCGCTACGACGGCCTCAAGATCTACGAGACCGGGCTGGTCAAGGAAGGCGTCGGCGCCGGCGGAACGACCATCGCGGCCATGGCCAAAAGTGAGGGCAAGATCACCGCGCGGACCATGCTGGACGAGATCGAGAAGAACTACGCTAGACTGGTATCACGGCGGTAAAACGGGGCTTCGGCCCCTTTCTTCATTGTTTTGGTCAGATGAGACCTTTCTCCGGCGCGGCCCGGCGCCGTAGCGAGAAGGTCATTCCGATTCTATCAGCCGCCTGAGGGGGCTCTTTTCCCCCGTATTCCTATCTACGCGGACATAGAACCCCGCCAATTTGAGAGGCCCTTCCTCCGTGACGATATATGTCTCGATCACAGTGCTCCTCACTTCAGGAACAGGGCCTTTCCCGTCATTGGGGCCGATCGCTTCCTCTGGAATCTCACCATTTCCCATCTTCATGCCGTTTCCACCATTAAATCATCCAGCCAGTTTGATAAGTAGGATGCAATATCCAACTAAATCGGTATAAGCCCTTCCAATATATATCATTTCCATATTATTGATAACAATTACTAATAGATTAGAGAGTGCATTAGAGACCAAACTCTTGGGAAAAAAATGTTGCTGGATATTCCTGATGGGCAAAGATGATCTTTGTCAAGAACGAAAAAGAGGATGGACGAAGGGGTTTGCGGACGACGGAGTTCGTCATCCTCGGTCTGTTCTAATCCTTCTCCGTCGCCGTCGTCGTAGTGGGTCGAGATCACCGTGGAGGACTGGACAGTATTGTGCGCTGTCGCCACGCCGTCGACCTTGTCCACATAGTTCCACAGGACCGAGCCGTCGCTCTCGCTCAGACAATAGCAGCCGTGCCGGCGGGAGCGCCCATGTAAGCGCCGCTCCCCACATAGATCTTGCCGCCGCATACAGCCGGGGTCGATGTGGAGCGATCGCTGAACTTCGCGGCCCACTTGTCCCCATTGTCGAAAGTGCCGTCGTCGGCATTGAAGCCGAGGGCGCAGACATAGCCGTCCTGGACGGTGAGGAGCACGCGGTCGGACTCCGCCGAATGTGAAACGGAGGAGCGAATGCTGCTGATCGGTATGCCCAGCAGAGCGGTGACGTTCCTGTCCTCGATCGTCGCCCCGGTGAGCTTGTCCACCGAAATCAGGTTGCCTCCTTCGTCGTCGTACACAAGGTAGTCGCCGATGACCACGGCGCCAGCCCAGTGATAGCCGTGGCTGTTAGATGACGAACGTTCCCACATCGTCGTCCCGTTCTCGGCGTTCAGGCAACAGTATTTTCCAGGAGCGCTGCCGGTGCTGCACCATGCGCCGAAGTAGATGCGGCTATCGTCGAATCCAGGTATATTCCCATTATGAGATTTTAAAACCAGTGGGGGCCATCGCCGGCGGAACCTCCTCCAAGCCCAAGCGAGGCGATGGGCTCAGGCCCTCTCCCTCAGCCTCTTCTCCGCCGCTCTGAGATCGTCCGCGGTGTTGACGTTGAGCGCGAGGTCCTCAGATCTCATGACCAGGTAGCCCTCGGTGAGCACCGCTCCCGAGACCATCTTCTTCCGGTCGACGACCGATATTCCGCACAGCACGGTGTCCACGCCGCCCACGGTGAACCGGTAGGTCGTCGGCCTCGCCCCCAGCCGCTGGAGCATCTCGTGAGGTATGGCCACGGAGTACGATTCCACCCCGGAGCGGGAGTACCCGCCGATGATGTCGTCGATCTCTCTGGAAGACATCAGGGGCATGTCCGCCGGGCAGATGAGCACTTGGTCGGTCCGCAGGGCCCCCAGGGCCTGGCCAAGGTCATGAGCGTACTCCTCGCCGGAGGTCTCGATCACGTTGACTCCGCGCTCCTTCAGGTATGCTCGCGTCAGGGGAGTGTTGTCGCTCACGGAAACGTACACATCGCCGACCGATCTCGACCCCCTCACTGCATCCAGGACATAATCTATGAGCGGACGCCCCAGCACCGGGATCATGGGCTTTTCGCCCCCCAGCTCCCTCATCCTGGTGCCCTTGCCCCCGGCGGTGATGAGGGCGTCTACAGCCACGCCAGCACCGCCAGGGTGGCCAGGAGCACCGCCGCCTTGGACAGTTCGTTCGTGGCGCCCATCACATCGCCGTTGACGCAGCCGAAGGCGCGGGTCGCTATCACCGACACCACCACCCCGGCCACCACGCTGGCGAGGACCATGCAGAAGGCCAGGAAGATCGCTACCAGGAACCCGGACCGGGGAGCGACGAACAGGATGGCCAGGAGCATGACGATGGCGAACGACAGGGCCGTGGACATCAGCATGGCGGAGGTACCGGCGTTCTTGACGAAGGGGCTGCCCAGCCCCTCCCTCTCTCTGCCCAGGGACGCCGCCGATACCAGGCCGTTCTTGGCCAGGACCTCCATGGCCAGGGGGACGAAGAACAGCAGCCCGGCCACCCCCGGCAGGGAGGCGAGGGACGCTACGATGAGCAGCGTGAACATCACGCCGTAGCTGACCCCGCCGGCGCCCACCCGGGTGTCCTTCATCGCCGCCAGCCTCTTCTCCTGCGTTCCGGTGGCGACGAGGCCGTCGCCGAGGTCAATGAGGCCGTCGAAGTGCAGGAAGCGATTGAGCATGTGCACGACCAGGATTACGATGGTCGCGGACACCAGGCCGCCGAAGACATCGTGCAGCAACCAGAACAGGCTGCCCGCGATCAGTCCGTAGAACAGGCCGATCAGCGGCGCCGTCCAGAAGTTGCGCGAGAGCTCGTCCACATCCTCCATCGAGGCGTTCACCGGCAGGATGGTGAACAGCGAGAACTGCGCCTTTACCGCGCTCAGGAGCCTAATTTGTCCTCACCTTCCAGAAGTTCAGTGTATATGCGGGACATTATCGAGCCGATGAGGGACGCGACGATGTCGTCGAGGAACGGGCCGAGGGTGCCCAGCACGCCCGGCTTCTTCTTGTCATAGCGGACGTACTCGAACAGTCCCTTGGTGCCGGCGATGTACTCCGCCAGGGCGATGCCCAAGAGCTCGTCGGCCACCAGGTGCACGGGGTCCTGGAAATAGCGGCCCCGGTCCAGGCCGTACATCTCGTCGCGGCACCCCATCTCCTCCATGTTGATGGCCGCGAAGACCATGGCGTTGACGTTGATGTCCTTGCGGAGCACGCGAAGATGCTTGCGGAACTTCTCCCGGATCATCTCCTCGCCCCACGAGGGGTCCGGCACGTAAAGTCCGGCGGCCGCTTCCCACATCTCCGCCTCGCCGACCCCCATCTCCTCCAGCCGGGACATGAAGTCCTTGGCCGGGCCCTTCTTCCCGTTGGTCCACTTGCGCACCGACCCGGCCACCGCGGCCCTCACGGACCGAGCGACGGCCACCCCCACGTCGGTGGCGGTCCCGGCATACTTGCCTCCCTTCCCGGGCGGGCAGCATATCGCCACGGCATCGCTGGTGGTCCCCGTCGCGTTCAGCCCGACATCCTTCAGGGCGGCGGCCTTGGCCTCGGTCATGGTCATGATGGCGTTGGCCATGCCGCAGTCCTCCAGCGGCACGTCCACGGCGGTGATGATGTTGATGGTCCCCGCCTTGCGCTTATTGAGGGAGTCGAGGATGTCCTGGGATATCCGCTCCCCTGCCACCAGCGCGTTGGTGGTGCCAGCGGTGGCCACTGTCACGGCGGTGACGCCGTTGACCGTTTCCTTGGTCACGGTGATGACCCTCTTCACGTCCGCGGCGGTCATGAAGCCCACGCAGGGCGGCCCCAGGCCATACTCGCGGCACACCTTCTCCAGGTCCCCCTCGGGATCTCTCTCATCATATCCTAGCGGCACCTCGAAGATGAACAGGGTGTCGGTCTCGATGTACCCCCCGCCCATGATGGTCGAGCTCAGTGTCCTGAAGTTGGAAGGCAGCCTGATGATGGCCACCGGCCTCTTGTACAAATGATAGTCCTTCAATTCCACTTTGACATCAAGTTCCGTCAATACATCACCGTCCGATGAGGCCGAGCAGCAGGTCCTCCAGGAACAGCTGGACATGGATGCCGATGAGGGCAAATAAAGGCAGCAGTACCAGGAACAGGAACAGCACCCCGGTGAGCTTCATCACATTGATCGTTTCCCTTATCTTCTCGGGATCGCACACCACCTCGCCGTCCCCCATGGAGTAATAGCCGATCTTCTCGAACTTGACCCCCAGGCCCCCGGCCACCGCGGCCATGGGCCACCCCTTGTTGGGGCTGGATGTCTGCTTGTGATCGCGCAGCGCCACCTTCCAGGCGTTCCTCCAGTCCTTGCCCATGATGGCCAGGGCCAGCATTATGAACGGCACCGACAGCCGGGCCACCACATAGTGCATGGCGTCGTCCAGCCGGGCGGAGAACCAGCCCACGTAACGGTGCTTCTCGCTGAGGTACCCCACCATCCCGTCCGCGGTGTTGGAGGTCCTGAGCAGCACCGCCCCGGGGATGCCGGCCAGGCCGAACCAGAACATAGGGGAGAGGACCGAGTCCACCAGGTTCTCGGCCACCGTCTCCGCGGCGCACGAGGTGACATGGGCCTTGTCGAGCTTGTACACGTCCCGGGACACCACCATGGCCGCCTTCTTCCGCGCCCCCTCGAGGTCGTCGTTCTTCAGCTGCTCGATCATCGGCGCGGTGTGCGTCTCCAGGGTGCGGATGGCGAACGTGATCTTGAACACCACGGCGCAGGCGATGACCCAGGCGATGATGCCCAGCCAGCTGCGGACGGCGGCCACCAGGAAGGTGAGGCCGGTCACGAAGATGATGATGGGGACCAGGACCACCAGTACGCCCATGGCCCTGTCCCGGGCAGGGCGGCCGGTCCTCGCGATCCGGTCGTCCAGGAAGCCCATGACCCTGCCCATCCACGCCACCGGGTGGTAGCGGTTGGGGGGGTCCCCCAGCGCCAGATCGATGGCCAGCGCGATGATGGGGATCAGCAGGGCGTACCAGATAATATCCAGCTCATCACCGCCCCGTCCCCAGCTTCTCCACCGCGGACCTCATGGCGCCGAGGAACGCCTCGTTCCTCTCGGGGGTCTTCACGCAGAAGCGGGAGTAGCGGTCGCATGGCGCCCCGAAGGAGGAGCAGTCGCGGACCAGCATCCTTTCCTCCAGCATGGCGGCGCGGAACTGGCGGGACGATACGCCCAGCGGGTGGACGGGGCAGAAGAAGAAGTACGAGTCGGGCAGGGGGACCCGGTACGGCAATATCCTTGACAGTTCGGAATGCATCCGCTTCTTCTCGTCCACCAGCATGCGCACGGCCTTGCGGACGTGCTCCTGCTCCTCGGACATCAGGCGCGCCCCCACCCTCTGCTCCAGCGTCCCGATGTTCCAGGAGAGGCGTCCCGCCTCCATGAAGCGCATGACCTCCTTGCTGCCGAACCCGTAGCCGATGCGCAGGCCGGGCATGGCGAACGATTTGGTGAACGATCGGATCAGGAACATGTTGTCGTGCGACTCGACCTCGTGAACGCAGGTGACGTCCTGGTCCCGCTCGGACAGCTCCAGGAGCGTCTCGTCGAGGAACACCATCACGTCGCGGCGGCCCGCTTCCTCCACCAGCTCCATTACCTCCCGGCGTCCGATCATGCGGCCCACGGGATTATTGGGATTGCAGAGGTACACCGCCTTGGTCTCGCGGTCCAGGGCGTTGATCAGGGAACCGACGTCGACTCGGAAGCCATCCTCCTCCCTCAGGGGGTGGTCGACCATCCTCGCGCCCATCAGGCGGCAGGCGAAGCCGTACTCGGAGAAGGTGGGCTTGGGCATGACCACCTTGTCGCCGGGGGAAATGAACACTTCCGGGAACAGGCGTATCAGCTCGGCGGACCCCGCGCCGACCACGATGCTGCCCGCGGGAACATCGTACCGGGAGGCGATAGCTCCCTTCAGTCCGGAAGCGGTGTCGTCGGGATAGTTGATTAGGTCCCCGGCAGCGTCGCGTATGTACTCGGCGAGGCGCTCGGGAGCGCCGAGAGGGTTGACGTTGGAGCTGTAATCCTCGATCCCATTGTAGCCCCACACGTCCCCGCCGTGCCGGGGGCGGGCCATGCTCCGGACCTCCGGGCGGACCCTCTCCTCCACGCTCGTGGCGAGGCCTTTCCGCTTCCGGCCTGCCCGGGAGTCGCCGCATCCTTCGCGCTGCTCCATCTCGCTACCCTCCATGCATACTCCTCCTAGGTCCCGTCCGCGATGGCGACCCCCATTCTCGCATGGGGGCGGCCTTTCCTGCTCAGGGCCATATCTCTATTTCAGTCCTTCGCCGGGAGGCCCCGTCTGAGGCCATTTCTGAGGAAGATCATTATTGGATGGCCCATCCAACCGACCCTAGATGCCGGACTGGATATATCACCCTTTCCGGCGATGGAATAGAACAGAAGGTCCCATCGTCCTCCGGGACCATGGATGGACCGCGCCGCTGTACGCGCGGACATCACGGCCGAGAGGTGGAGGATACCGTGAAGGGAAGACCTCGTCATGGGCAGGTGTCGAGCCCTGCAACGGCCATGATGACACCCCCTGCTTTGGCCGCGGGCTTCGACGCCTTCCTTCGCCGCGTGGTCCTGCCGCAGGTGTTCGGTCCCTCCACGACCGGGAACCTGAACACGGAGGCGCAGATCGGGTCGCGGCAGGTGTACTTGCCGTTCTTATCGTTCCATAAAGGTTCGAACTTGGAACCGCATCGCAAGCCCGGCACGAAGGGGCACCGGGGACGGGGATCCCCATACATCTCGCTCGCTTCGATGGTCATCTTGTTATTCCTCCAGATGTTCATGGCCGATCCCGGATCGGCCATCCTTTCGCGAGGGACGGGGCCAGCGGCAATGTCGCCGGGGCCGCTCATCCTTCAATTATCGGCAGATACATCCAACTTAACATATTAGTTGGATTATATCTCCAACAGAATCGACAAGGTCCTATTTATTCTTAGCTTTTTTACCAGCAACCATCATCAGTGAGTTATTTCGAGCGGCCTTGGGCGGACAGGGGATGCAGACGGTCGGACCCATTGCAGAAGGGGACAGACATGAACTGAACATGCGGACCGCCTGAGAACATTATCTGCTGGCTTACATCGATGTGTATCGATCGACCCGTTAGAACGGCGCAATGCACAAGAATAGAATGGGAGCGAGACCTCCCGGCCTCGCTCCCCCTGTTATGTTTCCGATCTCAGGGACGGTGGACCCATCCGAAGAGGTCCTTCTTTTCCCCGTACTGTATCCCGGTGATCTCGTCGTAGAGCCTCTGGGCCAGCGGGCCGGTCTTGAAATCGTTGATCCTGAGCGTCTCCCCTTTATGGAAGATCTCCCCGACCGGGGAGATGACCGCGGCGGTGCCGGTGCCGAAGACCTCGGTCATGCTGCCGTCCTTGATGGAGGACACCACCTCGTCGATGGAGATGCGTCTCTCCTCGACCTTGATGCCCCAGTGGCGGGCGAGCTGCAGCACGCTGTCCCTGGTGACGCCGGGAAGGATGGTCCCCTCCAGGGGAGGGGTGACGAGGGCGCCGTCCTTGACGAAGCAGATGTTCATGGTGCCCACCTCGTCGATCCACTTCCCTTCGACCCCGTCCAGCCAGATGACCTGGGCATACCCTTTCCTCTTAGCCACCTCGCCGGGCCGCAGGGACGCAGCGTAGTTGGCCGCGGTCTTCGCTTCTCCCAGCCCTCCGCGCACCGCCCGGACGTAGTCCCCCGAGGTCATCAGCTTGACCGGATTGAACCCTTCCTTGTAATAGGCGGCCACCGGGCCGGTCATGATTATGAGGGAATAGGTCTCGGAGACCCTGACGCCGATGTAGTCCTCGGTCGCGAAGATCAGCGGCCGGATGTACAGGGAGGAACCTCTCTGCCGGGGGATCCACTTCTCATCCAGCTTGACCAGGGCATCGATGCCTCCCATGAACGTCTCGGTATCCACCTTGGGGATGCACAGGCGCTCGCAGGAGTGCTTCATCCGCTCGACGTGCTTGTCCGGCCGGAAGATGTTGATCCCGCCGTCCTTGGCGCGGAAAGCCTTGAGGCCCTCGAAGACGCTCTGCCCATAATGAAGGGTGGTCAAAGAGGGGAGTATCTCGATCTTCCCGAAGGGTACGATCCTGGGAGTGCTCCAGGCACCATCGGCATAGTCCATCTGGAACATATGGTCGGAGAAGGTCTCCCCGAAGCTCAGATGGTCGAAGTCGACCTCCTTCACTCTGCTCTTTTCCACCTTGCGAGTCTCGATGTTCACCTATATCGCCACGCGTACTGTCCCCTTCGGTAAGGGTGACCCTATATTTACAGCTTTATCCTAACCCAGCCCATCTGGATTGACCGACAAAAAAATGCTAGAATTGCCGCGCGGTCAAGAAGAACGTTCATGGATGGCGGCGCCCGGGAGACAAAGGAGCGGTTCAGGAGACGCTGGCCTGAGCAGCCTCGGGCGGACGGTCGCCTGGGTCCGCCGCCACCATCTCGAAGCCGCGGATCTCCACGAGCACGAGGTATTTTCGGTTGACGAGCTCGCGGGCCTGGTTGGCGGTGAGGGCGAGGGCCATGGCGTGAGCGGCCAGGAGCTCGGCGCATGACTCCTGGGACAGGGGCGGGGGGATGATGACCTTTGAGGCTGTCGCTTTGGCCGCGACCTCTCCATTGGCGGCCTCATTGACGAACAGCAGCATGTCGTTCTCGCTGATGGCTCCGCAGGAGGCCCTGTCGCTCATGCCTATGGCAAGCATGGTCTTCTTCCCGCTGCGCAAAGCCCTGAGGTCCCCTTCCTTCTCGTCCAGATAAACCATGTGGTCCATGATGCCGGCCTGTCAGCCGCCGGCCATAAATAAATCCTGCCCCACGTTTTTCATCCCCTCTAATGGTGGCGCTCGTTATTTTAGCGGACACGGGGATGCCGGGGCATGTGCCTCCTCCCCGACCACGAGATCGTTGAATGGATGCAGAGCGGGAACCTCAAGATCACCGAATACTCGGAAGCCTCCCTGACCCCCAACGGCTACGACCTGCGCATCGCGGAGATATCCGTACCGGAGACAGGGGTCAAGATAAGCGAGGGGACGGCCGTCGTCCCGCCCAAGACCATGTTCTTCGCCTCCACGGTGGAGAGGGTGGAGCTGCCGGACGACGTGGCGGCGCAGCTGTGGCCCCGGACCTCCTGGGTCAGGAAGGGCTGCCTGTTCGGCCTGGGCAAGGTGGACGCCGGCTTCCACGGGACGCTGACGTTCATGGCGGTGAACATGTCCGGTGTTCCGCTGGAGGTACCGGTGGGCGACAGGTTCGTGCAGATCGTGTTCGAGACCATGCACTCCCCCTGCCAGCGGACCTACGAGAGGAGGAGCGGGAACTACCAGGGGCAGAAAGGCATTACTCTAGCTCCACTCGCTAAGCCGGATGTCCGCGGAGAACACGCTCATCGAGGGTGAGTAGGTCTTCAGCTCCTCCACCCGGTCGATGGAGATGCGCACTCCCATGCCCCTCGCCTCCTGAACCAGGCGGATGAGGATGGGCTCGATGTCATCCCGCTCGCAGATGGTGTAGAAGTGGATGGTCCCGCCGATCTTCAGCCTGGTCAGGGCGTCGTGGAAGAAGTCCATGGCGGAGTGGGGCAGGTTCATGATGATGCGGTCGGCGCAGGGGACCTCGAACACCAGCTGGCGGGAGTCGCCTTCCATGGGAACGACGTTCTTCACCTTGTTCAGCTCGATGTTCATCTTCATGTACTCGACCGCATCATGATTGAGGTCCATGGCGATGACGACCTCCGGTCTCGCGTACTTTGCGATCATGACGGAGAACGGGCCGACCCCCGCGAACATGTCCACCACCGTCTCGCCGTCCTTCACCAGCGAGGCAATGCGCTTCCTTTCCGTAGACAGGCGGGGATTGAAGTATACCTTGGCCGGGTCGATGAGGAGCCTGATGCCGTATTCCGTGTGCACCGTCTCCGTGCGGTCCTCGCCGGCGATGACCTCGAGGTCCCGCACTCTGAGCTCCCCCTTCACGCCGCGATCGAGAGCGACGGTCCTAAGGCGGGGGAACACCTTCCTCAGCGCTGCGCCCACCTCCTTGGCGTACGGCAGCAGGGGATCGTCGAGCCTGATGATGGCAACCTCGCCGATGATGTCGAACGATACCGGCAGCAGGCCCTTGAGATCGGGAGGCACCTCGGCCACGTTGCGGTAGTCGGTCTCCATGACCTCCCTCTCCTGCAGATCCATCTCCACAAGCTCGTACCCCAGCTCGGCGGCGCTCTCCGACGTCACCGGGACATATACGACGCCGTCCTGGTTCCTGATGCGGCGGGAGATGTCGAGCAGGCCCAGCTCTAAAAGCTTTTTACGGGTGGACTCAGCTTCCCCCCTCGGTACCTTCAGGCATACGGAGCGCACGGTGTTCACGATGGGAGAGCTGATATTTGTCGGTTTAGGGATGTCCAAGCCCGAGGACATGAGCGTAAGGGCCCTGGAGGCGCTGCGCTCCTGTGACGAGATATTCGCGGAGTTCTATACCTCCCGCCTGATCGATTCCACCCCCGGCGAGCTGGAGTCGTTCATCGGGAAGAAGATCACCGTGCTGAAGCGCAGCGGGGTGGAAGAGGGCGACGCCATCGTCAATGCCGCCAGGGAGGGGAGGGTAGCGTTCATCACTGCCGGTGATCCCATGTCGGCGACCACGCATGTGGACCTTCGCCTGAGGGCCATCGGGGCGGGCGTTCCCACCGAGCTTATTCATGGGGTGTCCATATTCACCGCCTGCGCCGGCGCCTTCGGGCTGCAGCCCTACAAGTTCGGGAGAGCGGTCACCATCCCCTTCCCCGAGCCGGGGTTCCTCCCGTCCTCGCCATACGACAACATCCTGGAGAACTTCTCCCGGGGGCTGCATACGCTGATACTTCTGGACATCAAGGAGGACCAGGGGAAGTACATGACCGCGGGCCAGGCCATGCAGTGGCTCCTCGACGCGGAGGAGAGGATCGGCAAGGGGCTGGTCAGGGAGACCTCGCTGTTCTGCGCGGGAGCGCGCATAGGATCGAAAAGCCAGGCGCTCCTGGCCGGCAGGCCCGGGGACATCGCCGGCGCGGACATGGGGCCACCGCTCCATTGCATGGTGATGCCGGGGAAACTTCACTTCATGGAGGCAGAAGCCCTCGTGGCCCTGGCCGGCGCCCCCGGGGAGATACTGAAAGAATATTAGGGACGACCCAGAAGCAGGGTTATGCGGAGCTTATCCACCATGGCGGGGTCCTCTTTCACCGCATAGCGCACGCGGGCCTCGGGCATCCTCGGCAGCAGGCGGTCCATGACCTCCTTTACAGCGTAGCGGTCCATGCCCCCGCCGGTGAGGATGACGATGGCGAGCTTCACGTCCTCAAGGGGGAAGTCGAACCACGGCGAGGTGAAGGTGTCGTTGAGAGCCAGCTCCTCCTTCCTCATTCCCTGGCCCTGCCCCATGCCCAGGCGCATCTGCTTCACCCCTGACAGGTCGGAGCGGAGGGCGACGATGTCGTCCTTGGTCATGACCTGCGACAGCTCGGCGGCCGGGATGTTCATGATGCCGTCCATGACCTTGAACGCGCGCCGCAGCGGCAGGTTGGGGGTCAGCTCCAAGAGCGCGTCGTTGGGGTAGGTGATGGTCATGTGCGCCGCGTCCATGATCTCCGGAAGCGCCTTGGCGGCCACGCTCTTCCGGCCGGCGCCCTCCACCGAGAACGGCAGGGCCGCGGACGCCACCACCAGCTCGCTGCTCCTGCGCCCGTAGCGCGCCACGCTGGGCGTCAGGCCGCTGCCTGTTTCCCCACCCAGCCCGGTGAAGAGGAACAGCATGTCGCTCTCCCCCACGGCCTCCTTGAGCTTCCTGGTGCCCTCGTGCTCGATGGTGAGCTTCAGGCGCGGCGAGGTGGCGAGGATCATGTTGATGTCGTCGGCGGAGAGCACGATGCGCCGGTGGCCCGGCGGGGAGCTGAAGGTGTCCCGGGCGTTGCACAGGGCCACCGCGTCGAAAGAACAGCTGGATATGGCGTTGCAGCCCGCTCCTCCTATGCCCACGGCCCTGAGCTTCGGCCGTGACTTGCCCTCACCTAATCCCAGGGGGAGAAGTTCTGCTGCCATCCGCATGGACAATCCCCATATGAGTTATAATTGTTTTTGGCAAAAAATCTGGCGAGAACAATAATTCGATGGGGGTGGAAACTACCGGCCAGTGCGTGCCAGGAATAGTTATGAACACTGCTTGTAGCTGAACAGTATAGGCTGCGTGGCCCCCTCGTGCAGCGCATGAAAGAGAACGATCTCATCACGCTTCGGCCTTACGCTCTCACGGGGGACTATCATTCACAAAGCGTTTTTTATAAAGAACCCGGATGGAGGAGCGGGACACGTTCAGAGGGTCTCGGGGAGGCAGAGGACTTGCACATCGGAAGGGTGGTCGGCAACAGCGTCATGGAGACCAGGTTCAGGATGAACTTCGGGGAGCCGCTGCAGGTAGGCGAGATGCTGGTGGTGGAGAACGGGACCTCCCCGGACCGCTACCTCATCAGGGTCATGGACATCGAGCACGGCGCGGACGCCGACGAGATGAACTGGATGGTGACCGAGGCCGGGACCATACTCAGGAGCGATGCCGCCAATGACGAGTACAGCCTCGACAACATTAAACCCCAGCTGTTCTGCACCGGGGTGTGCTCGCCCCTCGGCTGCGTGGGCGAGACCTCGTTCAAGAAGACAAAGACCATACCGAACCACTTCTCCAAGGTGCGCAGGACCACCATCGACGATTATCAGTTCCTCAAGAACAGCCTGGGGGACGTGCAGGTCGGCAACCTCCGCTCCGGCGACCAGGTGCTGGACTTCCCCGTCGGCATCACCGGGCGGGCCATCCCGCACCACATCGGGATCTTCGCCACCACGGGAATGGGGAAGAGCAACCTGATGAAGAACCTCGCCCTCTCGTGCATGAGGCTTCGCAAGTACGGCTTCCTCATCCTCGACCCCCACGGCGAGTACTACGACGGCGGCGAGGTCGGGAAGAAGGGGCTGAGGCACGCCGGCTTCCCCGATGCCCTGGTGGTGTTCTCCTCGCGCAAGCTCGACGGACCGTACAACACCCTGCACGTGGCGGCATCGGAGATCCAGATACCGGACCTGCAGAACCTCTACGAGTTCACGGAGCCGCAGAAGGAGTGCATGCAGTCGGCGCAGTACAAATACGGCGACAGCTGGCTGATCGAACTGAACGACCGGACCGTTCCGCAGATCTCCAAGGACCTCGGCGAGAACAAGTATCATGAAGGGACGATCAACGTCATCAAGCGGAGGCTGGAGAACCTCTTCCGCTTCGACCTCATCTCCCGCGACACCAAGCTGTCGGTCACGGACCACATCATCGACTGCCTGAAGGACGGGAAGGTTGTGCTGGTCGACACCTCCAACATGTACGAGACCGAGGAGCTGCTCATCTCCACGGTGCTGTCCCGCGCCATCTTCGAGAAGAACAAGGCGCTGTACGGCGACAAGGAAGAGTTCGACAAGCTGCCGCCCATGCTCATCGCCATGGAGGAGGCCCAAAGGGTCCTGACCGAAGCGAAGGGCAGCATATTCGCGCAGATAGCCAGGGAGGGGCGCAAGTTCAAGACCGGACTGTGCGCGGTGTCGCAGCAGCCCAAGCTGATCGACAACGAGATCATCTCCCAGTTCAACACCCTGTTCATCCTGGGACTGGCGGACCGCAAGGACCGCGAGATCCTGAGGAACTCGGCCAAGCAGGACATCTCTCAGCTGGACAATGAGATACAGATGCTGATGCCCGGGGAGGCGCTCATCGCCTCGCCCTTCACCCCCTTCGCCGTCCCCGTGAAGATACACCTGTACGAGGACTATGTCCAGAGCGTGCAGCGGGCCGCCAAGGAGGAGCCGAAGTTCAGGAAGGCGCCCCGGGACAGCAACTTCTTCTGAACCTCACGCCGCCGGGGCGGGGGAGGGCGGCTCCCCGAACATCCTGGCAACCTCATCGCGGTCCTTGATCCTCAGCAGCAGGGCGGAGTTCATCACCACCAGCACCGAGCCGATATTGTGCACCAGGGCCCCCGAGACCGGGTCCAGGATGCCGGTGGCCGCCAGCACTATGGCGACGAAGTTCAGCCCCATCGCCGCCGCGATGTTGATGTTGATCTTCCTCAGGGTCCTGCGGGAAAGGTCCATCAGGTACGGCAGGCGCTTGATGTCGTCGTTCATCAGCACCACGTCCGCGGCGTCCACCGAGATGTCGCTCCCTATGCCGCCCATGGCCACCCCCACGTTGGCGGCCTTGAGGGCGGCGGCATCGTTGACCCCGTCTCCGACCATGCAGATGCTTCCCTCGCCCCGCGCGCTCTTGATGTGCTCCATCTTGTCCCGGGGGAGCAGCCCGGCCCGCACCTCAGAAATGCCGACCCGCTCGGCCATGTGGGACGCCGCTCTGGCGTTGTCGCCGGTGAGCAGGACCGTCATGATCCCGAGGTCGTGGAGGCGCCGGACCGTCCGCCGGGCATCGCCCCGGAGGGTGTCGGATAACGCGATGAGCCCCTCTACCTTGCCGTCCACGGCCACCATGACGACGGCCCGCCCCTTGTCCAGGTGCTTTGAGGCGGACTTCATCAGGTCCTCCGGAACCGCCGCCGGCATCTCGGCCATGAACTGTAGGTTTCCTGCCGCCACGGCCCTGCCGCCCACGCGGGCCCGCACCCCCCGTCCCGGGACCATTTCGAACTCTTCCGGCTCCGCGACGGGAAAGCCGCGGGACCGGGCATGGCGCAGTATGGCCTTGCCCAGGGGATGCTCGGAGCGCCTTTCGGCCGCCGCGGAAAGCACCGCGATATCTTCCGCGGCAAGGGCGGGAGCGGCCTCCACCGAGACCACCTCCAGCTTGCCGCTGGTCAGCGTGCCGGTCTTGTCGAAGGCGACCTGGCGGACCTTGGCCAGGCGTTCCAGGGCATCCCCGGAGCGGATCAATATCCCGAAGCGGGCGGCGCTGCCGATCCCTGCCATTATCGCCGTGGGGGTGGCCAGGACCAGGGCGCAGGGGCAGAACACCACCAGGACCGTGACCGCCCGGATGGCCTCCCCCGTGGCCGCCCAGGTCAGGGCCGCAGACGCCAGGGCGGCCACCACTATCCAGGTGGCCCACCGGTCGGCCGCCCGCACGATGGGGGCCTTGCCGACATCGGCCGACCTCACCAGCTCGATGATCCTCTGCAGCGAGCTGTCCTGGCCCGCCTTGGTCGTCATCATGTCGAAGGCCCCGAACTGGTTCACCGTACCGCTGAACACCTCGTCCCCTTCGCCCTTGTCCACCGGCAGGCTCTCCCCGGTCAGCACGGACTGGTCCATGGAGGTCTTCCCCCGGGTTATCACGCCGTCCGCGGCGGCCGTCTCGCCGGGGAGCACGCGCAGGACGTCGCCGACCTGGACCTTGTCGGCCGCTATCATCTCCTCGGTGCCGTCATCCCTCACCGCTCGCGCCGTGGCCGGCCTCAGGTCCATCAGCCTCCTGATACCTTCCTCCGCCTTCCTGGTGGTGCGCTCCTCCAGGATGGTGCCGATGGACATTATGACCGCGATCTCCGCGGCCGCGAAGGGTTCGCCGATCAGTACCGCGCCCACCAGGGCAATGGAGACCAGGACGTCGGCGCGTATATCGAACCTGGTCACCACCCCGACCACCGCACCGTAGATTATGGGCAGGCCAGAGAGGATTATGGATACCCACATGAGGTCGAAATGAAGTATGGACGCGCTTTCGGGGAATAGGAAGCCTATGATCAATGTCGCCGTAGAAATTGTGGTCAGTAGTATGCCGCGCTTCTCCTCGTCGAACAGCCAGGACCTTGCCTTAGTGATGTGAACACGCTCCGTTCGTCAGACGGGGCGATCTCTCTGGTCCGGAGCACATCGACAGCTTACGCTGGAGATACTGTGCGGTCGGCCTCTACGGCCGGCGGTATGGATCTCCTTA
>NZ_CAJE01000005.1 GCF_000308215.1 Methanomassiliicoccus luminyensis B10 | reverse complement strand
TCCTTCAGGAGATCACCTCGTCTGTTGTTATACCCCATACCCCTATACCGTATATTAGGTTTCGCATGTTATCGAAGCCCCATGGCGAGATGATGCTATATCTTTGCTGGGTTAATGATAATGATTTTCGATTGCTCGGTCGGTTTCAGCGCTCCGGCATGAGTGCACACGGGCTCTTGGCCGCAAGTACGTGGAACGGCGCGCGGCCCGGGAGCACGCAGGAGAAAGCAAACCAAATAGTGCCTGTAGGAGGAAAGGTAAAAAGAGCACGTGCGCTTTCATGAAACGGAGCGCTAGATGCAGAGATTTAGGAGGAGCACTGGTTGAGGATCGTCCATGTCGCCGACACTCACCTGGGATACTCGGCGTACCGCAAGGTGTGCGAGGACGACTCCCCGTACCGCGGCCTGAACCAGAGAGAGGTGGACGCCTACCTCTCCTTCGAGGCCTTTGTCGACAGGATGCTGGAGATGCGTCCGGACGCGGTCCTGCACGCCGGGGACCTCTTCGACACGGTCCGCCCGTCCAACCGCGCATTGAGCTTCGCGCTGGAGCAGATGGTGCGGCTGAACGAGGCGAAGATCCCGGTGGTCATCATCGCCGGGAACCACTCCACTCCCCGGCTGAGGGAGACGGGGAGCGCGTTCCGCCTGTTCGAACACCTTGAATATATCCACCCAGTGTACCGCGGGGCGTACGAGCAGGTGGTGCTCGGCGATATGACCGTGCACGCCGTCCCCCACTCCGACGGCGAGTCGTTCAAGGAGCAGCTTCCGCTGCTGGAGCCGAGCGGGGAGACCAAGTTCAACGTGGCGATGCTGCACGCCGGGGTGGTGGGCTTCGCAGAGTTCCGCATGAACGAGTTCAACGAGCAGCTGGTGGATTCCTGCTACCTAAAGGAGAACATGGACTACATCGCCATGGGACACTACCATAATCACCACCAGATCGCCGGGAACGCGTTCTATTCCGGCTCGACCGAGCACTTCTCCTTCGCCGAGGCCAAGAGCAGGAAGGGGTTCATCGAGATCGACCTTGACGCCAAGAAGAACAGGTTCATCGAGCTCCCTACCCGGCCGATGCTGGACCTTGGGCCGATCGACGCGCACCGCATGGATGCGGTGTCGCTCATGGGGGAGATCGAGGAGCTGCTGTCGCAGGATCTCGCGGGCAAGATCGTGCGCCTGTCGGTGAAGAACCTGCCGAGGCTGACGTACGAGGCCCTGAACTTCCGGCGGGTGAGAGAACTGGCATCCTCCGCGACGCACTTCGAGCCGAAGTTCGAGATAACGCGGGAGAACGTATCGGTGCAGTTCGGCTCACCTACCCTGACCTCGCTGGAGCAGGAGTTCGTCTCCTTCTTGGAGCGCTACCCGGTGGAGCGGGCCGACAAGGACGCTCTGCGCGCCAGGGGCCTGGAATACCTGAAAAGGGGGCTGGAAGGATCAGGCTGATCTATCTGGAGCTGCAGAACTACCGCCGCTTCCGGACCGCCAAGGTGGAGTTCCCCGACGGGGTCATCGGCATCATGGGGCCGAACGGGGCGGGGAAGAGCACTCTCATCGAGGCGGTATCGTGGGCCCTCTACGGCAACAAGAGCGAGATAATCCGCAGCGGGAAGGAGGGGATCAGGCGCTCCGGGGCGGGGACGCACGAGGAGTGCTCGGTGCAGCTCATCTTCGACGTCGGAGGAGTGCAGTACCAGGTCAAGAGGGCCATGAGGGGCAAGGACCTCAAGATCGACGCCGAGCTCCTGGCCAACGGCGGCGTGGCGGCGTCCACCGACAAGGCGGTGACCGCGGAGATAGAGAGGATACTTGGAATGGATCACCGGGCCTTCTTCATCTCGGTATTCGCCAGGCAGAAGGACCTCTCCGCGCTGTCGGTGCTCAACCCCGCCGACCGCAAGAAGCTCATCATGCGCATGCTCGAGCTCGATGTCCTGCAGAAGGTACAGGAGGACATCAGGAGCGACTGGCGCGACGAGAGGAAGAGCCTGGATTTCGTCACCCAGCAGCTCCAGGCCCCCGACGGGCGCTCCAAGAAGGCGATCATCGCCGAGGAGATCGCGCTCCTGGAGGCTGAGGCGGCGCAGCTGCGGTCCGATCTCGCCGCCGGCAATGAGGTCGTGGCAGCCAGGGAGAAGGGGCTTGAAGCGGCCAAGGGGCAGAAGGATTGGGCCGCCCTCAAGGAAGAGGAGTACCGCCGCCATGACCGGAGGCGCATGGAGAAGAGCACTGCCCTGGACGAAGCGCGCCGCGCCGCCGCCACCGTGGAAGGGGACCTGCGGGCCCTCAGGACGAAGCTGGCGGAGCTTCCCGCCCTCGAGGCCAAGGACAAGGAGTACGAGGAGGCGGAGGCGCTCCGGGGGCAGATGGAAGAGAACAGGGGGCCGTTCCAGGAGCGCATGTCCATCGCCGCCAGCCTCGCCGGCAATGCCAACGAGACACGGCAGGTGATGAACGATTCGGCCAAGGCCGCCGAGGAGCTGACCAAGCTGAAGAACTCCCAGGAAAGCCTCGATGCCGTCACCGCCAACCTGGAGAAGCTTACCAGGGAGAACGCCGAGCGTTCCAGCCGCTCAGCGCTGCTGGACTCCGAGGTCAAGCGGCTCCACAAGGAGATCGGCGAGCTCGCCAGAAAGAGGGACGAGGTGGCCGAGATGGGGCCGGAAAGCCACTGCCCCGCCTGCGAGAGGAAGCTTGGTGAGCAGCACCACTATCTCCTGTCCAAGCTGGAGAAGGAGGCCAAGGAGAAGAGCACCCAGGCCGAGCCGATGGTGCACGAGTGCATCAAGCTCAGGGAAGAGATGGAGGTCGACTCCCGCCGCCGAAAGGCCCTGGAAGAGCGGAAGAAGAAGTTGGCCGAGGAGGTGAAGAGGGCCGAACGCCTGTCGGCCTCGATCGAGGGGTTCGACAGCAGGCTTGCGGCCCTGGCGGCGGACAAGATCTCGTTCGAGCAGCAGCTCGCCACGCTGGGAACTGTGGAGTTCGACGAGGGGCAGTACAGCGATCTCAAGAAAAGGATCGCCTCGCTCAAGCCCTTCTCAACAAGGTACAAGGTCCTGCGCGGCGAGGGGTCAAGGCTGCCGGACCTGGAGATCCGATCGCAGGAGTGCGTGAAGAACATCGGCCTCCGGGAGAAGGAGCTGGCAGACGCCCAGGCCGAACTCGCCGAGATCGGCTACGCCGAGGGGGACCTCAAGAGGGCGCAGCAGGCCTACGAGGACGCTCGGTCGGCCCGCGAGACGGCCTATAATGAGGTGTCCAGGAAGGCCTCTTCCCTGGAGCTGGCGGAGGGCCGCGTAGCTGACAAGAGGAAAGCGCTGGAAGAGGTCGACGCCCTGGAGAAGAGCATTGCCGAGCGGACCAGAAAGGTCGAGGAGCTGGGCATTCTCGAGAAGGTGATGATCGACTTCAAGCAGAACGTAATGGACCGCGTGGTACCAACGCTGTCGGAGATATCATCGCAGCTCTTCACCGACATGACCGACTCCAAGTACGGCGGCATCGAGCTCGACGAGGACTATGAGATGGAGATATACGACGGAGGGGTGAAGTACCCGTTGAGCCGCTTCTCCGGGGGCGAGGGCGACCTGGCGAACCTGTGCCTGCGCCTGGCGATCTCTCGCCTGCTGGCGGACCGCTCCGGGAACGACATTAACTTCCTCATCCTCGACGAGATCTTCGGCTCCCAGGACCAGGTGCGCAAGCGCAACATCATGTCCTCGCTGAACCAGCTGGAGAAGCAGTTCCACCAGATCATTCTGATAACGCATATCGACGACACCAAGGACCTCATGAGCAGCGTCATCACGGTCAAGGAGCTGGAGGACGGCACCAGCACCTTAGAGATATGAGCCAGCAAATTGGATGCGCACAAATGCGTGAGGGAAGGTTCGCCAGGGCTGACTGCAAAGACCGTGACAGCTTGTTGAGATTCAATCATAATAATGACTTCAAATTGTTGCCTTGGCGAGAGAAAAATAGACTGTGCTAATTGGTCCGGTTCATTTCAAAAAAATAAGAATGAAAAAAGTACCGCATCGCGCAGTTCGCACGGTGCAGATGTTCTCGACCAACCCCGGGTGATCGCGGGTTACTACGGCATGCTCGCCATCAGCTGCTTGGTCTCAGGATCATATATGTATAGCTCCCCTTCGTCGTGCGCTTCTGCCACAAATGACCAATCGAAGCGGCCACTATAGTCCCGATCATCATAGCCAAGCAGGTACGCGTTGAACTCCACGGTGTCCTCTATGCCGACGATCCTGTTTACATCCCAATTGATCAAATCGAAAAATTTCATTTGAGAGGTCTTATCCCAAGTAGCAGCACCATAGAACTCGACGCAATAATCCGCGACCTCATCGACCGTCTCGGGGTTCTCGATCATCGCGCAGGCCTTGTCCAACGCCCTCAGCATCTTGACGAGCGCGTCACGCTTCTCCTCGACCGCCTGTCCGGAGGCTAGAATGACGCATGCTATGCCAACCGTATATTCTGAAGGCGCTACATGAAGGGAGATGCCGTCATGACTAGCCGCGAGCACATTGGTGTTGCCCCCGATTATCGCGTCCACCCCTCCGTTGACGATCCCTATCACCTGATTGTCGAACTCCATATGGACCAGCACCCCGTCGGTCGTTCCCCTGACGGTGGAGGCCACGGCGTATTGCTCATCCGTCAGGGTTCCATTCTGCCAGGCACGATAGAAGTACGTAATGACGTTCGATCTATAGCCGGTCGTGGTATCCAATCCGACGTGATACTTTACCTCCGTCCCGCCGTTCGCCCCGTTGACGAAGAAGGTGTTGGGCTGCGATAGATTGAGACCGGCAGCAATAGCATCGTCCCTTATCGCGAACTCGATCCCGCTGACCGAAGTGGGCGTTGTGATCCCGGATATTATCTTGCCGTCTTTCGATTCCTCCATCAGCCGAACCGTTGGATCAGAAGCCCCGACCAGACATGTATCGACCTGTCCCGAAAGGAGCGCAGTGCAAGCAGCGCCTCCTCCGCTGACCAACATCAGATCGACATTGATCCCTTCATCCTTGAAAAGACCATAGTGATCGGCGATCCAAAACGGCTCGTAGTAGTTCTTTGTGCCGACCGCAATGGTGATGTCTGCTTTGTCACCGCTGCCTCTGATGACCATGTACGCAGCTCCGATCCCGGCTACCAGCAGTATTCCGACCGCCGCGATCGCTATCATTTTTGTCGTATTCTTTTTCATAGAATCCCCTTCCAAATCTCCTGCTTCTCAGGCGGCCCCGGAGTGCTTCTTCAGTTCGCCCAGGATCTCCCTTTTCAGATGGATGAAATCGTCGGACAACAGGTCGCGCTCGACGCCTGACCCGATGGTCCATTCCTTCACGATCCTTCCGGGCGACGGCGCCATCAGAAGGATCCTCGTACCCAACAGCAATGCTTCGTCGATGCTGTGGGTGATGAACAGCACGGTCCTCTTCTCCTTGTCCCAGATATCCAATATCTCCTGGTCGAGGTGCTTTTTCGTTTGCTCGTCCAGGCTCGAGAAGGGCTCGTCCATCAGCATGACGTCCGGCCGCATGGCGAGCGTTCTCGCTATGGCCACGCGCTGCTTCATGCCGCCGGAGAGCGAGTGGGGCGTTTGATCGCTGAATTCGGTGAGCCCTACCAGTTCGATGTATTTCCTTGCCGTTTCCTCCCTTTGTTTCTTGGACAGGTCATTTCGGTCCAGCGAGAACTCGACGTTCTCCAGCACGCTCTTCCACGGGAGTAGGCTGTACTCCTGGAATATGACGGCGCGTTTCGGGGAGGGCCCGTCGATCCTCTCGCCCCGATACAGCACGTCCCCCTGGAGAGGTGTCTCGAACCCGGCAAAAATATTGAGCAGCGTGGTCTTGCCGCAACCGGACGGGCCGAGGAGGCAGACGAACTCGTTCTCCTCGATAGATAACGAAACGTCCCTCAGAACGACCCTTACCTTGTCACCTTTCTGGTTCAGATAGGTCTTGTAAACATGTTTGGCCTCGAGAACGCTCATGCTCATGCCCCCTCGGCACCGACCTTGCGGCGCACGTACGATTCCATGGGAGCCAGGATGACCTTGTCGATCAGCAGTCCGATCACGCAGATCAGAACGATGCTGGCAAAGGCCGCTGGGTAGTCAAGATATGCCGTGGTCGTCTGGATGGCATAGCCGAGGCCGACCGCGACCCCCACGATCATTTCGGCGGTTATGAGCATCCTCCATCCATTGGCCATCCCGATGCGCAGCCCCGCCAGGATGTCCAGCGCGGAAAAGGGGATCAGGACCTCGGTGAACGTCTCAAGCCTGGACCTCCCGGACATCCTGGCAACGCGCATGTTGACCTTGGGGACGCGCCTGAACCCGTTGGCGATGTTGATAGCGATGGGCGATATGGCGGTGATCGCTATGATGAATATCGCGGAATCCTCCCCGAACCCGAAGAGGAGGATGGTGACCGGGTACCACGCAAGGCCGGGGATCAGCTGCAGGACGTTCACCGGAACAATGCCGAACTGGTACAGCCGCTCATTGCTTCCCAGCACGGTCCCGAGCACCATCCCGATGGCGAACGCGGTCAGGAACCCCTGGAACCACCTCCCCAAGCTGGCCGTCAGATGCGTGTAGATGCTCGCCCCGAGGATCTTGTAGTTCGTTGAAAGGAACTTCCACAACCTCTCGAAGGTTGTTGCCGGGTCAGGGAAGTTGACCGACACGCTGAAAAAAGCATTGTATATCCCAGCAACCAGATACCAGATGAAAATGACGAATAAAATTCCAGATATGAATATTAGTAATTTCTTTGCAGAACTACTATATTTATTATCTTTTATCTGAAAAATATTTTCCTCACTGCTATTAACAATTGCTAAGATTTTTTTATCTCTGGCTCGGAACAGTTGGCCCGCATCCATCGGGTTGGCATTTTATGAAAAGTATATGAAATTTTAGTACAAAATCAATTAGTAAATTTAAAAATATAAAATATGTAATCGCAGTTAAACGGATTTGGCGCCTGCATTTCGATGTCACCGAAGTCGCGATACGATCGAACGGGGGCGGCGGCGATCGGCATAACCGAACTCGACGGACAATAGCAAGGAGTGATTCAACAATGGGTGAGAGCATGCAGAATGCCTCCAGGGTGCGGCGGGGGAAAGCCACCGGCCGCTCCACCGCGGCCCCGTCGGTCAGCGGAGGGCCGCTTTCAGCTCATCGAGAAGCGCGGCGATCGGTATCGCATCGGCCGGCATCTCCGCGCACCATATATACCTTATGATCATCTTCTCATCGACCAGGTAGAACTCCCGGTTGGTGTACCCCAGGACCTTCGGCGCCTTCTCGTTGGTCACTATGGCGCCGTATCTCTTGCTGACCTCCTGATCGACATCGGAGATGTGCTCGAACGGCGAACCGGTCGTCTCGACCCATTCCTTGTGCTCCTCCACGCTGGCCGGGTTGACGTGCACCATCGTCACTCCGAGGTCCTGGAACCTTGGCCTCGCTTCGATCATGTCAGCAATATACCATGTGCAGGTATGGCCGAAGTTCATCACGTAGAAGTACAGCAATACCGGCCCCTTCCCGGCCTCCTCGGACAGAGTGTAGCGGCCCCTCACCGTGCTCGGCATCGTGAAGTCGGGCGCAGCGTCCCCGACCGACAATTTGGACAGTTCCTTGGACATTCAAAACACCTCAAGCCACATTCCCGTTCGTTCCCCGATTCCTCGCCTCGTCCACCATTGCGCACACCCTGTGCAGGTCGGTCCCGCGGTGCAAAGAGCATGAGCACATGAACACGTGGCTCCCAGACCTGCAGGCATCGATGTACATCTTTGTTTCGGACCGCACCTGGTCCTCGGTACCCTCGATCAGGGTGGGCACGACATTGGTGCCCCCCAGGACGGAGCATCTCCCGCCGATGAGCGAGGTAATCTTGGCCGGGTCGTTGTCCTCGGCGAACTGGAACCCGTCGATCCCCGTGGCCACGGTCTCGCCTATCAGCTCCTCCGTCCCCGCCGAGGTGAACACGCCATGGGGGTGGAAGATGATCGGATATCCCAGGCGGTGGCAATGGTCCACCAGCACTCTCAGCCATCTCAGCGACAGCTCCCGGTACACCCCCGGTCCGAACAGGTCGGGGTTGTCCGATGCGCCCGCCAGGAACACGCAGTCGATGGACCCGTCATCATGCAGCCTTTCGATGCAGGCCTTGGTGTGGGCGACGGACAGCCCGACGACCTCCTCCACGAACGACCTGTCGGTCTCCAGGCATAATGCCAGCTTCGTCATCCCCATCAGGACGCCTGCTTTGGTCAGCGGGGCGGCCACGTTGGCCACCACCGCGACGTCCGGCAGCATGGCCCGCACCGCCGAATACGACCTTATCGCTCCCACGGCCTTTCCGACAGGATCGATGCTCACGTCACGGGGCAGATCGTCAAGGTCCCCCAGCGGGGGCCTTGATACGCTGGGCACCCCATACTCCGGGTACTTCATGACGCCCCCGAACGATTCGACCGCGAAGGCCGCAGAATGTATGCAGCCCACTACCGCATCCTGGCCGGTCAGCCTCTGGAACGCCGCCACCGCTTTCGCGGCGAGCTCGTGGTCATAGGACGAGGTGAAGACATCGGTGGTCCTGGCATTGATGACGTCCAGGCCGAGCGTCAGGTCCCGCAGGAAGACTGGCAGGGGCCCGGAGCGGTCGTTGCGGACCCTGGACAGGAAGGCATCCTTGTGAGGTATCGTCATCGGCTCACCATGAGGGGACCGTTCACGGCGCGCCTCACACCGCCGCAATGTCGCCGGCCTTCAGGACCCGGCCGCACTTCTGGCACCTTAGGTCGGAGACGGTGCTTACCTCGCAGCCGGCGTCGTGGACGATCTGCCTTGCGGCATCATGGTCGCAGACCTTCCATACCCCGACCTCATGGACGTCCTCTCGGGGATTGGCCCCCGTTTCCACGGTGACGTGATTGGCGCCCCATTCGACGGCCTTCCGCGTGAGCGGGTGGCTGGCGATCCCCCACCTCTTCCCCCCGGCGATCCTGGTCACCGCCACGATCTGTGCCAGCCGATAGTCGTCGATCTCATCGTGCTCGGCCAGCGGCGTCCCCTTCACGTTCTCCCGCCTCATCACGCACACCTGCGCCGGCCCGATGGCCCTGAACAGCTCGATCCGGTCCAGGATCTCGTCGTTGGTATGCTCGGACCCTATCGGCTCCACCCCCACCGACAGCATGAGCGGGGATGCCAGCACGGCCCTCATCGAGGCTAGCCTCACCTCGGGATCGAAGGGCGTGTCCACGCCCTCCCTCAAGCGCACAGTGTGGTAGACGCCGGTGAACCCCGACCGGTACAGCTTGAGAGCGCCCTCATCCGTCAGCTCCCCGGTGTTGGCGGTGAGCAGGTACTGTCCCGGCACCTCCGTCCTTATCTTCCTCCCGAGGACGCACAGCCTGTCGAGGTCGTAGAACTCCGTGGTCCGCAGGGTTACCTGGAAAAAGCCTTTTGACAGGACCTCCCGCACCAGGCCCACTATCACATCGCCAGGGAGCTCGTTGTTCCCTTTCACCAGCCCCCATTCCTCGCCCAGCGAGCAGAACTTGCAGTTCATGGTGCAGGGGCTGATGTCTATGCCTATGGACGAGCCGATCTTCACCTTGTTCCCGAAGAACTTCCTCGAGATGTCCCGGGCGGCCTGTCCGAGGTACTCCCCCTCTTTCGATCGGGGGTCGATCTCCAGCAGCTTCTTGAGGGTGGCCCGGTCCACGTCCGCCCCGCCGAGAGAATCCTCCTTGGCCTTGTCGATGAGCTTCTTGATCTCGGGGCCGACAGCCTCTTCCGCGGGCATGTTCAGGATCATGGTGGGCCGTTCCGGCTTTGGCTGGAACGACGCTTCCGACATCTGGTCTAACGTTATGCCAACCTCGTCCGCCGCGGACCGGATGGCCGCGGAGAGCGCTTCCCTCAGCTCCTGGGGCGTTCCCTGGACCCGGGCATTGAGGACGACCTTGCCCCTCCCCGTCAGGTAGCGTCCTCCCCTGACCCCGTCGGTCTGCAATGACCTGCCCACCAGGCTCATCTTCATCGCTATGCTGTCCGATTCGATCAGAACCTTGACGTGCGCAATCCTGTCGCTGTCGAACCGCTCCGACACTTTCCGCATTATCGCGGTGATGAACGCGTACATGTCCGACCGCTCCTTCGCGTCGAACGCGGCGTTCGCGTTGTACCATCCCAGGTCGGCCCGCTCAGTAGCGAACAGGCGGCCGTCCTCGGCCTCGCGGACCTTGGTGCTCTCGCGTTCCGACAGGATTACCCTGACGATCTCGCTCATGCCTGCCCCGGTGCGCGACGACAGCGCCACGACCTCCGCGTCGGGGACCTCGGAGCGCAGGCGCTCCCTGACCCGGTCCACGGTCCCGCTGTCCAAGAGATCAGACTTCGATATGAGGACCATCTCCGCCTCGTTGACCTGGTTCCGGGGGATCATGCGCCCCCCGCCGAGGCCGAAGCCCTGCGGCCTTGCCAGCAGCTCGTCCACACGGGTCCCGTCGAGGACGATGAGCAGCGGGGCGATGCTGAACTCCCCGGGGCACATGGAGCGCATGGGGAGGATGACGGAGGATATTATGTTGGTAGAAGTGCCGATGGGCTCTACGATGATGATGTCGGGCCGCTCCATGCTGACCAGGCTGCGGGCGCTCTTGATGAACTGGGGCAGGTCGGAGCAGAAGCAGCCCCCCATGACGCTCCTGACGTCGAACCCGGCGTTCCTCACGAACTCGGTGTCGACCAGCAGCTCGCCCTGGTCGTTCGTTATCACCGCCACGGACAGTCCTTTCTCGGCGCTCAGTTCTCTCGCCAATGCCGTGGCCAGCGTGGTCTTTCCCGCTCCAAGATAGCCGCCCAATATCACAAAGCGCGTGGTCCTTGCCATGTCTACACCATTCAAGTCCGAAGTATCAAATCGCCCCATAGCATTTATGCTTAACTTACAAATCCAATATTTAAATAATAATTTGGAGAATCGTCGAGGACCGATCGACTGGCGGGATGAAATGGACGAAAGGACCGTGTGCAGGATGTTCAACGAAGGCTTCGCGTGCTCGCAGATATGCCTCTCCGAGCTTTCCGAGGAGGTGGGCATCGACCAGGCATTAGCGAAAAGGATCGCGGCCCTGTTCGGCGGGGGCGCGTGGTCCGGGGAGATGTGCGGGGCCGTATCAGGCTGCATCATGGCCCTCGGACTGAGGTACGGCAATTGCGAGCCCAACGATTTGAGCGGCAGGGAGCTTAGCATAACGAAGATGCACGAGTTCAAGAAGAGGTTCGAGGCCGAGTACGGCTCCATCGTCTGCCGTGACATAATGGGCTATGACATCTCCACCCCGGAGGGGATGGAGAAGATACTGGAAGAGAACCTGTTCGAGACCAGGTGCGCGGGGCTGGTGTGCCGCGCCATCCAGATCGCCAGAGGGATGCTGTAGGCATATCATTACCTCAGTAGCTTCTCCTTGTCGGGCCCATCGCCTCTCAGCAGGAACGATGCCCTCGTCATCCCGGCCCGGTCGATGTTTGCTCCCAGCACTCTGGGTGCAAGCAGAGGCGAGAAGCGCGAAGGCTCCTAGAAGTGATAAAAATTATAAAAGGTCCAAAGGGATACTCCTTTCCGTCCAACTCTGATTTGACAAATAGACACGATACGGGGGAGCAGCTATGGCGACCCAATCATTTCACGAAGGCATGGAGATAAGAGATGACGAGGCAGCCAAAAGGCTACTGCATATAGTGAAGGATAAGGGTAGTCAAAAACCAATTGAAGAACGCGACATCTCTGCGGAGTTTGAGCGTGGTCTTCCATTCTTCAGAAAGAGATACTACCTTTAGCTGCATTGATCCGCAATCCTCGCAACGTTCCGATAATCACCCGGGACCTCTCGGCTTTCGTTTGCACTAAAGAGCCGGACATTCAGGATTTCATCAGGAGCAAGGCGATAAATTACTAGAAACGCGCCATTGCCAGAACATATCTGATCATGGACACCAATGCCATTGGGCGCGACAGGTCAGGCATCATGGCATTCTTTTCCATCGACATAAGCTACATGGCCATTCGACCGGAGGTGCCAAGCAACATGCGCAGAAAATTGAATGTCATGCTTAGGAAACCGACTGTCCCATGCTACGTTCTAGGTCAGTTAGGTAAGAATGAAGACCATCGGCACGAAATCTTTGGTTCCGAGATCATTGAGAATGCGATGAGTTACATCCTGAGATCGCATATGATCGCCGGGGGCGGATTTGTCAGGGTAGACTGCAAGGACAACGGCAAGTTGACCTCATTTTACGAAAATAACGGGTTCAAATTCGTCCAGATGAATGAAAGCGGGAACTTGATGCAGTATGTGAGATATCTGGATATGTTCTCAAATGCGGAGCGGAATGAGCCCCCGCCGGGTACAAAGCAGAAGGGAGCTAAACTGTGATCTTAACAATTCATTAAAGGCATCGGAGATGCTGGCCCCTTACATCTGCCCGAGGATCTCCTTCCTCTTCTGCGCGTACTCCTGGTCGGATATCAGCCCCCTCTCGTTCAGCTCCTTAAGCTTGGTCAGGCGCTCCTCCGCCTCGAAGCTGGATATCGGAGCCGCGGGCGCGGGGGGCGATGCGGGGGCCGCGACCGGCGGTACATAGGCTGGGGCGGCGACATAGGCCGGCGGGGCGGTCGCCCGGTTTATGATGTCCTCGGCGATCCTCCGCACCTCGAACGGCCGGGGGATGTTTTCCCATACCAACGCCCCGCCCTTCCTCATCCCCTCAGCGGGGTCGTCGCTCCTGATGCCGCCCATGCTCCCAGCGGTGGCGAACATGACGTCCCCGTAGCCGAAGATCCTCTCCAGGAGGGGTTGTACCACCGTGACGTTCTGGATCCTGTCGATCTGGGTATCCACGAACATGAGGTTGAAGATCCCATACTGCGTCATGATGCGGCGGTCCGAGATGGCGAAGTAGGTGTGAGACCACACGATGTAGTCGAACAGGAAGAAGGCCAGCCCGATCACGGCCGGGACTAGTGTGATCCAGCGGGTTATGTCATCGAAGGCCAGGACCGCGCCTATGACCGCCAGGCCGGCGATGGTCTCCACGATCCCCCAGCGGCGGTCCAGGAGGACCATCAGGCCCATCAACGCCAGCATCACGATGAGGGGCACGAAGGTGACCGGGTCGTCGGTGTGCAGATCCCCACGGTGGAGGCCCCACGCCAGCGCGCTGAACGCCAGGCCGAAGATGAACATGAGCATGGACCGCACGAAGTACACGATCCGGGAGGGCCGGCCCTCCCACAGTATCCTCTCCTCGGGTATGAGGTGCCTGGTGGGGAACGAGCCCCGGTGCACCGTGACCGGCCCGCCTGACGGAACCGCCATCGATTTCACTCCCATGCCTGAATCGGCGATGACATGAATCCATCAGGCAGTATATCTAGAGTATTATTCAAGCGCGGAACGCTCACCCCTCTCCGTATACTGCGTCGAGGTCCACGTTCTCCCTCACCACCTTGGCGATGAGGTCGATCTTCCCCGGGTCGAGAGGGTCGATACGGGCGATGAGGTGGTCCACTGCCTCCGATGCCTCCAGGGTGTTCAGCGGAGTGACGAGCACCGGCACCCCGGCCTCGGACGCCCTGTTCACCACCGACCTGGCAGGGTACAGCCCGCCCGTCAGAACGAGGCACGAGGTATCGGTGGACAGCGCGGCCATCTGTATGTCGGCGCGGTCCCCGCCGGTGATGATGGCCTTCCTGGAGACTCGCCGCATCTGGTCCAGTGCGGTCTCCGGGGTCATTGCTCCGACCATCACCCGTTCCACCGGATCGTCCATGCCAGCCCCGCCCACCAGGACCTCCGCGCCCACGGCGTCGGCGACCTCGCGCACGCTGAACCTCTTCAGCTCCCGGAGCGGCGGGATGGAGCCGAGGACCCTGATGCCCCTGCGCTCCAGCAGGCGGGGCATCCGCGCGTCCTCGACCTGGTTGAGGACGACCCCCTTGAATGAAAGAGGGTACTGGTCCATGTAGGAGCGCAGCATGCATATCTTATCCAAGGCGGAGATCTGCGCCGATGAGACCAGCACCACGTCCGCCTGCACCTTTTGGGCGATAGCCATGCCGGACACGCTGCCCATGCAGCCAGTGGTGATGTCACGAGTGCCCTCGACCAGCATCAGGTCGGCGCCGGCACTGAGCTTGCGGTACTCCTCCAGTATGGAGGCCATGCCCACCGGCTCGAACACGTCGTAGGTGAATGGCGAGAGCGCCTCGGGACCGAACGGCAGCCCCAGCGCCTCGTGCATGAGATAGGCGTCCTGGTCCACTACACGGTCCTCCACGCTCATGACCACTTCCTTGAACGGCTTGAAGTAGCCGACCCTGCGGGGGTAGTTCTTGGCCAGCCCCAGCGTCACCATGCTCTTACCCGACCTCTCCACTACCGAACCCAGAAACAAGGCTTTCATCTCTTCTCCCTCCTTATGGTGGCCAGTGCGTCCACCGCGCCGACCCCTTCTCCCTCATCCCCCACCATGACGGGGTTGATCTCCAGCTCCGTTATCTCGGGGAAGTCCTCGGCGATCTTCGCCACCCTGAAGATGACGTCCTTCAGGGCGGCCAGGTCGGCCGGCCTCCTCCCCCTAGCCCCAGTAAGGATGGGGTACGCTTTGATGGACCGGACCATCTCGTCGACCCCCTCCGGCGTCAGCGGGGCGATCCTCTGGCTGACGTCCTTCATGATCTCCACGAATATCCCGCCCAGGCCGAAGGTTATGACCGGGCCGAACTGGGCGTCCCGGACCATCCCCACGATCACTTCCCGGCCCTGGAACATCTTCTCCACCAGCGCCCCCTCCACCCGGGCCTGGGGCATGCGGTCCTTCACCCGAGACATCATGAGCTGGTACGCGCGCCGCACCTCCTCGTCGTCGCGAAGGTTGACGGCGACGCCGCCCACGTCGGTCTTGTGAGCGATGTCCGGGGATGATACTTTCAGCACCACGGGGTACCCGATGGTGCCGGCGATGTGCACAGCCTCGTCGGCGGAGGCGGCATGGCCTTCCGCGGGCACGGGGACGCCGTACGCGGTCAGTATGGACTTTCCTTCCTCCTCGCTGAGGCCGGTCCGCTCCTCCGCTTTGGCCTTTTCGAGCACCTTGCGCACCGCGTCCCGGTCCCCTTCCACCGCCGGCGCCGGAGAGGGGGCGGGACGGCCGCGCATCTCGCGATACCTGTCCATCGCCCCCAGCGCCCATACCGCGCGGTCCGGGGAATCATAGTTGGGAACGCCGGCGGCGCGGAGCAGGGCTGCGCCCTCGGCCATGTTCTGGCCGCCCACCAACGCGGTGGCGATGGGTATGTCCACCTTGCCTGCGAAGGAGGCGATGGTCCTCGCCACCGCGGTGATGTCCAGAAGGTCCGTCGGAGCGACCATCGCCACTACCATGTGGACGTTCGGATCGTCCATCACCGTGCGGATGGCCCCCTCGAACCTGGCGGCGTCGGCATCGCCGATAACGTCCACGGGATTGTAGATGTTGGCCTCTTCCGGAAGGCTCGCTCTCAGCTTGTCCGTGGTGGCCTTGGCGAACGATGCCAGGGTGAGCCCGCCATCCGAGGCGGCGTCGGCGGCCATCACCCCCAGGCCGCCGGCGTTGGTGACTATTGCCAGCCCGTCGCCCTTGGGGAGGGGCATGGAGGAGAAGACCTGCAGGAGGTCGAACAGCTCCTCCACGGTCTTTACGCGCATCACTCCCGACTGTGCCATGGCCGCGTCGTACACCTTGTCGCTGCCGGACAAAGCGCCGGTGTGCGAGGAGGCGGCCTTGGCCCCGGAGCCGGTCCGGCCGGCCTTGAGGGCGATGATCGGCTTGGTCATGGAGGCCTCCCTGGCCTGGGCCATGAACTCCTTGCCCCGGTCGATGCCCTCGATGTACATGCCGATGACGCTGGTACGCTCATCGTCCCTCAGATATGTCAACAGGTCGGCCTCATCGATGTCCAGCTTGTTCCCCACCGAGACGAACTTGGAGAACCCGATGCTGGTCGCCCTTGCCCAGTCCAGCACCACCGAGTTGATGGCGCCGGACTGCGACGTTATGGCCACGCTGCCCTCTCGGGGATAGACGTTAGTGAAGGTGGCGTTCATGCGGTTCTGGGTGCTTATGACGCCCAGGCAGTTGGGCCCCAGGACCCTGATGCCCCAGCGCCTGGCTATCCTTCCGACCTCCCTCTCCAGCTCCGCCCCTTCCTTGCCGATCTCCTTGAAGCCGGCGGATATCACCACGGCGACCTTTACCCCCTTCCCCCCCGCCTCTTCCATGACCGTTGGCACCACCATGCTGGGCACCGCCACAACGATCATCTCCACCTCGCCGGGGATGGACGCGAGGTCGGGGTAGCATCTCAGCCCGAGTATCTCAGTGGCCTTGGGGTTCACCGGGTACAGTCCGCCGGAGAATCCAGAAGCGATGAGGTTCTTCACGATGACATTGCCGACCTTGCCTTCCTTGGGGGACGCTCCCACCACGGCGATCGTCCTGGCCTCGAACAGTTCCCTCATCTATCGTATTCCCCGTGTACGCTCGGCCTATGGCTCTGTCAGCTCTTAGTCGTTTCTGAGAGGGTCCGCGCCAGCCGCATCACCGAGATGACAGCTGGACGCGTGCGGTCAAACGGTCGAAATAATGGGCTTTCTGAAGATAGAATAAGTCAGCCGCTCACGAACCCGTTCATGGGCTTGCAGCTGAGATCGGCCTCGATTGTCCAATGACCTTCGGCCTCATCATCCGCCGCATTCGGCTCGCTGACGCGGAGCCTGCCGTCTTTCCGTGCAGAGAAGGCGGCGATGTTCCTTGAGGCGTTCAAGTCGGCGTCCATATACTTAGCATGGTCCCTGTTCTCCTGACCTCGATCCAAGATACGCCGGCACGCCGGGTTGAGTGCGCTACAAGCGTATCGAGATAGTGAGGAACATCTGGATAGGAATCGCTGACTATGCAATTAGTACTTCGGACCACATGTAATCCCTCTTCGAAAAAGTGGGGTTTCTGGCGATACTAATTATAATAGATTACTGTTGCATAGGAAAATCAAATCGTAACGAGTGAAAAGCCATGGCAAAGAAGGACCTGTTGAAGAAGACGATCAAGCACGTGGACGCGACCAAGTACGATGCCACTCCCATCATCGACAGCATGCGCGAGATGTCCTTCAGCTCACGCGACACCGCCAGGGCGGCGGACATCATGGCGATGATGCTGAAGAACAAGGACTGTACATCCATCTTGACCCTGGCCGGCAGCAGCAGTGCGGCCGGATGCATGCAGGTCTACGCTGACATGATCCGCTACAACATGATCGATGCGGTCGTAGCTACCGGCGCGTCCATCGTCGACATGGACTTCTTCGAGGCCTTGGGGTTCAAACACTACCGGGGAACGCCGTTCGTCGACGACAACATGCTGCGCGACAACTATGTCGACCGCATCTACGACACCTTCATCGACGAGGAGCAGCTCCAGGTGTGCGACGCCACCATCAGGAAGATCGCTGACGGCCTCGAGCCCAGGCCCTACTCCTCCCGCGAGTTCATCAGGGAGATGGGCAAGTACCTCACCAAGAACTCCAAGAAGAAGGGGTCCCTGGTGCAGCTGGCGTACGAGCACAACGTACCCATATTCTGCCCGGCCTTCTCCGATTCCAGCGCCGGCTTCGGGCTGGTAATGCACCAGCATGCCAATCCCGAGAAGCACGTATCCATCGACTCGGTGAAGGATTTCTACGAGCTTACCAAGATCAAGATGGCCGCTAAGACCTCCGGCCTGTTCATGGTCGGAGGGGGGGTGCCGAAGAACTTCGCGCAGGACACCGTGGTGTGCGCCGAGTGCCTGGGCAAGGAAGTGCCGATGCACCAGTATGCCATCCAGATAACCGTGGCCGACGTCCGCGACGGCGCCTGCTCCAGCTCCACCCTCAAGGAGGCGTCCTCATGGGGAAAGGTCGACACCACCTACGAGCAGATGGTCTACGCCGAGGCCACCACCGTGGTGCCGCTGATCTTCAGCTACATCTATCACAATGTGGACCTGCAGAAGCGCCGCAAGTTCGAGTGGACTAAGTACCTGGACGGCGCGGCCGCCGCCCCGGCCGAGGTCAAGAGGAAGCCTCGGCGCAAGTAAGCCCGCCCGGGCAGCAAAGGCCTCTCCGGAGGCCCCTTTTACCCCATTCTCTTCATTCTACCGTTGGCGAGCTCAGTGCGCTTGGCCCTTGTCATCGTCCTCCGGCGCGGTCTCCGAGATGCCCTTTGACAGCGTGCCGGACAGTTTCGCGTACCAGGCCTCTATGTTGTCCCAGAACATCCAGATGAGGATGAACAGGCCGGCCATCAGCTCGAATATGGGGATGGAGACCGCCACCCGGGGGAGCAGGGGGAGTATTACGGCCATCAGGAGGATGTAGATGATGGCAGAGGTGATGGCCTTGAAAATCCGGTAAGTGGCGCTCTTCTTGAGGTTCTCCGCCCTCTCTTCCCCGGCATGCGCGTTGGCCAGGGCCTCGGACATCACTCCCAGCCGCTTGACGATGTGGATGATCGCAGGCATGATCATGATCACCGAGACGACGAACAATATAAGGGACACCACCACGGCGTCCCCGATGATGCCGTTGTTCATCACCTGGTCCAGCGAGCTAAGCACGTTCATCACTATGAGGACGGTCAGGATGATGACGAAGTCGATGAACACGGACATCACCTGGTGCTTGATGATGTTCTTGGTATCCGCCGAATGGTCCATCTTTCTCCGGACCTCCATGCGGACGTTCTCGACGTGGTCCAGCTTCTCGTACAGGCGCCGGGGCATCTTCGCCGCCGCCGTGTCGAATATCTTGGGGGCCGCCTTGAAGAAGGCAGGAAGCACCACCATGGTGATGACCGCAGCCCCCACCACTGATGAGTACAGGGCGTTGTCGATTACACTGGCGTCGAAGGCGATCTTAGCAGTAACGAAAGTGAACTCGCCCATGGCGGCCATGCTCGCGGCGATGTAGAATGACGTGCGGATCTTGAAGTTCGCGGCGATGCACCCGATGCTAACACTGAGCGTCTTCGCCGCGATGAAGACCACCGCGATGACGAGCGCCAGGGGGAGCCCGCTCAGCATAAGGGAGGGGTCCAGCTGCAGGCCGATGGACAGGAAGAAGATGGCCATGAACAGCTCCTTCATCGGCTCCACCTTCTCCATGATGGAATGGGAGCAGCGGGCCTGGGAGATTATGATGCCTGCCAGGAAGGCCCCTATGGCCTCGGACAGGCCCAGATAGGAGGAAAGGAACGACAGGGCGAAAGCGAGGCCCAGCGCGACGATGAACAGCGTCTCCCCCGAATAGTGCTTGTCGACCCAGTCGACGAAGCGAGGGAAGACGGCGAGACCGAGTACCATGGTTAGGGCCAGGAAGACCACGATGATGATGAGCGTCTCGGTGAGCGAGCCGGCAGAGTGCATTCCCATCATGGGGGCCGAGATGGCAAGGATTATGACGATGCCCACGTCCTCCATGATGTGGAGGCCCATGAGGGTCTGGAATGTCCTCCCCTGGAAGTGCTTGTCGCCCTTGGCCACGCTTAGCGAGAACGCAGTGCTGGCGCAGGAGATGGTCACACCCAGGAACAGCGCCTGGGCGCCGCCCAGGCCCAGGGTGGTGCCGAGGAGATAGCCGACGACGACCATCAGGACCATTTCGATGCCCACCACGATCACGGCGTAGGAGGCGATCTTCTTCAGACCGGCCAGGTTCAGCTCCAGGCCGATGTAGAACATCAGCAGGACTATGCCCATGCTGGAAAAGACCTCGACGGTCTCTTCGGGAACGATCACTTGGGTGAAAATATAGGGCCCCAGCAACATGCCGGCCACGATATAGCCGAACAGAGTGGGCAACTTGATCCGCTTCATCAAAATCGACATTGCACCGCCCAGGACCAGTACCATGGCGATGTTGAAGAGCAACTCGACCTCTGCTTCCATCGGAGTATCTCTATGGGGACAATCTCAACATGGAATTAAAACTATTCCTCATTAATGGATTTATTATGGATTTTAGAAAAAATCCGGCCAGAGGCCCTGGCGGCCCCGCCGCTCATCTCTGGAGCATCAGGAAGTTGCCCAGGGTGGTCTGGTCCTGCACCGATATCTCCTTCTCTCGGTGAGGGATGCTCATCATATCCATGAGCTGGAAGGCGTTCTTGGCCCCCTTGGCCCGGCCGTTGTTGTTGAAGTACACTCGCACGCTGCCGGTGAGGCCGTCCAGCTTCTCGATGGCTTCCTTCCATATCGACAGCTCCTCCTCGGAGTACAGGTAGTCGGAGCGGCTGATGTGGGCATCTTCCTCCCGCTCGTCGTCAGACCACGTCTCTCTGCTCCGGCCATGCAGGCGCAGGTAGGCGTGATCGGCGGTGATGTCCCGGACCATGGGGAGGTCCGGTCCGTCCACGATGACGTTGGCCACGTTAAGCTCGGCGAGGAGCTTCGCCACCGGGGGGTCGAGCTTTCCCTTTACCTCGTCCAGCCACGAGCGGTGCCGGAACTCCACGGCATAGCGATACTTGTCGGTGTCCAGCGCCTCCAGGACGGTGCGCAGCTGTCTGATGCTCCCGTCCCCGTTGCGAAAGGACGGGGAGAGCTGGATGAGCCCGGAGCCGAAAAGGCCGTTGTCGGCCAGCGGCTTGATGCAGTGGCCCTCGAAGGCGGTGGCCAGGACCGCGGCCTTGTCCGCCTCCCCGTTGGACAGGGTCTCGTGCGTCACCTGCTGCGGCATTTTCACCGAGTACTCGAAGCTCTTGAAGGCCTGCCCTTTCTTGATCCACCCGTTCACCATGAACTCGTTGGGAGGGTGGTAGAAGGTGCTGTTGATCTCCACCGTGCTGAAGTACGATGCGTAATAACGGAGCCATTCCTCTTTCTTCTTAGCCAAAGCTACAGGGTAGAACCTGCCTACCCAATCCTCGTAGGACCAACCACTGCAACCAATGAGCACGGACACCGATGTATTGATTTCATCCTGGCCTACATATATATTTTCCTTGCCGAGAATCCATGCTCCAGACGACAGAACGTACGCCGCGCTGAGGCCGCCAAAGGTTAGTTCTTCCCCCGACGCGGTATCGGAAGGGACAGCATGGCGGACGAAAAGAAGGTCCTCAGGGTGAACGGTCGGGCCGACTGGCACAGATGGCTGGAGGCCAACCACTCCATATCGCCGGGTGTCTGGCTGGTGCTCGCCAAGAAGCGGTCCGGCGGCAAGGGGATAGCCTATGGGGACGCTCTGGAGGAAGCGCTCTCGTTCGGGTGGATAGACGGCCGGGCCAACAGAGGGGACGAGGGGAGCTATAAGGTCATGTTCACTCCCCGGCGGCGAGGGAGCCAGTGGTCCGGGCCCAACAAGCACCGGGTCGAGGGCCTCATCGAGAGGGGGCTGATGGCCCCTGCGGGGATGGCCAAGGTGGAGGCGGCCAAGCTGGACGGCTCCTGGTACCTGCTTGAAGGGGTAGAGCAGGAGGTCGTACCGGAGGACCTCATGAAGGCACTGGAGAATGCCCCGGGAGCGAAGGACGCCTTCTTCGGCATGCCCTCTTCGCACAGGAAGCGGTACCTCTTCTGGATAAAAGAGGCAAAGCGCCCGGAGACCCGGACCAGGCGCATCGAGGGCACGATATCGATGGCCCTGGGGGAGAGGCGGGGGCGGAACAAAGGTTGATCCAGGGGAGGACCGTTCGGCCCAGCTCCGATCTCGGTGCAAACGCTTAAATGCAGAACGCCGTTAGTTCAACCGCCCTTAGAAACCGGGGAGGATCCGTGATTCCCCTTGCAAGCTAGGGGCGCACAGTGTGTCGTTATTATGGGTCTTTCCATGAACAACGATGTGACATCGGGTCATGATTGGGAAACAACCCCGACGCACGACAATAAACCCCCGGCCTGGGTCAGTGTGGGGAGAACAGGCGCACGCCGTCCATGAACCAATCTGTTAGGGCTCGGGGGACACTTATGCCTGTTCTCCGCATTTGTTCGGTTAAGCTTCCCACGCCCTCGGCGCCATCGGCCAGGAGGTGTCCGGCAGGGGCACGGACCACCCCGAAACGTCCTCCGGGTCGATCTGCTTGGCCTCATCGATGAACATCTGGGCCTCCCATTCTTTTCCCAGGGAGTTCAGCACCGAGGCGATCCGGACCTTGCTGATGGCCCTCTCCTCATCGTCCCTGCTGATACCCAGGGCCCGGCCGTACCAGGTCAGGGCGGCGTTCAGGTCCCCACCGGCCAGGTGCCTCTCCGCCATCTCGATGGCGGCGGAGAACGACATCGGGGGAAGAGCGGCACGGACCGGGACAAGGGGAGCTGGCCGGCAGTGGACCGCCGGAACGGAGGCCTCACCGCCGCGAAGCCCCCGGGGCGGGAATATGGATGCTCCCTGGAGGAAGCGGGGAGTAGGCCAGCCCAGCAGCATGAACATCACTCCGCAGATGGCCGCGGCCCATCCGGCGTAAACTCCTACGCCCGTGAACATCTGGAGGGCCTGGAAAGCCTCCCCGTAGCTTACGGTCCCGGCGCTGGCATCCACCGCGAGGGTCATGAAGCCCAGGGGGACCAAGATCAAGCCGGCGACCTGCAGGAGAGGAGCCTTCTTCCATATGAACAGGGCGAGGGAGCCTGCGATGAACAGAACTCCCCCGAGGCACATCAGGATGTGCGACCTTATGTCCCAGCTGAGGATGAGCGACAGCAAGTTCATGGACGTGGTCGACATGAACAGGCTGATCTGCACCCAGGGAAGGAATATGCTGGCGGTCGATGCGGCGGATAGCACCTTTTGCATTGCGGTCGAACTTTGCAGTATCTTCGAAAGTCCCATTGTTATCCCGGATCATGATCCCCGGGGTGCTTGACGTACCTGACCGCTACACTTAGGCTAACCGCGCCGTCCGGGCCTAGCGTCGAGAAAATCACCCGGTGAAGACCTTGGTCCTCAGCTTGGGGTCCATGACGAACACGTCGTCGGGCCCCCCGCTGTCCCGGGCGATTATGAACCGCTCCAGGCGGGCATCGATCTCGTCGGCGTAGTTCAGCGCCACCGCCTCGGGGAGGGCCGGACCGACCGGCGAGCCCTTATCGTTGCTCCCGTGGCTGGCCAGCACCATGTGAACAAGCTTTGCCCTCAGTGGGCCGGGGAAGTCGGGGAAGGATGAGCAGGCATCCTCCACCATCTGCGCGCCTATGACGATATGCCCCTTCAGCCGGCCGTCCACCGACTCGGCGATGGTGGTGGATACGTTGTAGCACCGCACCTTGCCCACATCGTGCAGTATGGCCGACGCCAGCAGGAGGTCGCGGTCCAGGGCCGAGTACAGCTGGGAGATGTGGTCGCAGATCCGCAGCACGTTGAGGGTGTGCTCCAGCAGCCCCCCGACCCAGGCGCAGTGCCAGGAGACCGAGGCGGGGGAGCTGCTGAAGCTCTCCGCGAACGCCCGGTCCGAGAACATGCGTTCCAACAGGCCTCGGATGTCGGGATCTCGCATTCCCTCGATGTACGAACGCACCTCGGCCATCATCTCCTGGGGGTCCTTATCGGTACAGGGGATCAGCTCGGAGAGGGCGTACTCATCGGGCCGGGCGGCCCTGATGGACCCGCCGGTGGCGTGGTTCACCTGAAGGACCATGCTGTCCTCCCATTGCCCGCTCACCCCCCTGATGCGGACCACTTCCCCCTCTCGGATCGACTCGAAGGTGCGCCTTACCAGCGCCTCGTCCGGTCCACCCCAGAAGTTGACCCTGATCTCGCCGGTGGCGTCGGTGACGTTGAGAGAGAAGAAATGGCCGGCGTTCTTGCCCTTGCGTGGAGGATCTTTCTTGCGGACGGAGAACACCTCGTTCACGTCCATTCCCTTCTCGCAGATGTCACAGACCCGCCGGCGCCCCGCCTCCACCCTTGTTCCTCCTGTGGGAGTAAAGGATGAACGGATTATTATAAAATGAGGCCAGGATTATCTGCCGAGGAGAGAGTCAGGGCCTCTTGAAGGCGAGCCTCTTCAGCCACGCCTCCGATTCCGCCCACCGGGGATGCTGCCTCTCGGCCTCTCTGAACTCATCAGTGTGATGGCGGTTCCCCGACTTGAGGCCCTCCTCCAAGTGCAGGATCTCGTGGTACAGCACGTACTCGTGCACGAAGTCGGGCACCTTTTCCGAGTCCATTATGGAGGAGATGGCCACCACCTTCATGAGCACGCTGCAGTACCCCACCCTCAGGCGGTTGCCCCGTTTTGTCCAGTTGAACACGGCGTCCCGGCAGTCGTGCACCAGGCCCTGGTCCTTGAGCTTGAGGTAGGCATCCTGCAGGTCGTACACCTCCCCCTCATGGGTGAGGGAGAGGTTCCGGCTGCGCTTCAGGTATAATGGCTGATTGCGCCTTAGGAACGCCGGCGACTCCAGCCAGGAGCGCATGCGGTCAGTGTATATCTCCCGCTCCCCCTTGAGGGCCACCCTGGAGAACAGGGACTGCGCGAAGTCCACCAGCACCTCCTGGTCCGCTCCCTTCAGGTAGTCGGAGATCTCGAAGGTGACGCTCTTCCCGGACCTGTACCAGCAGCTCTTGAACTCTTTAAAGGGGGTGAAGCCGGCCTCCACGTCCTCGAACCCGAAGGTCTTCCCGACCGATCGGAACGAAGCTACCAGAAGATCGTGGTCGGAGGCCACGCTCCCTATCCCTGTGCGGCAATATGTAGTATCCATGGTTTTTCTCCGACAGCCACGAACCGTTCCCTGCGGTATAGGCGCTGTTGATACAATCAGGCTTAGCGTGGCGCATCGGCCCTGCCGCCCCATCCCATCCGCGGGAGGCAATCGCCGGACCCGCTATTGAAGGTGCGGGTACGGTTCTTCGGAACGACGTCGCGCCAACCCAGCTGTCGCTCGTCCGCCATCACCATCTGGCCGGGCCTTTTCCCCCTTCTGCTCTGGTTATCTATTGTGATAACTGGCTGGGGACGTTCAAATAAGCTCGAACTAACAGATATCTCGAATGAAGGAGGAGATCGGAGGGGTCAGGCTCATCACGCGGGGCAACCTGGACGGCATAATGTCCGCCGCGGTCTTCCTGGATAGGTTTCCGGGGGCCGAGGTAACTTTCGTCACCTCGCCGCCCGCGGCGGCCAGGGCGCTCCGCGAGGGCACCGCCCCGTCCTGCGTATATATCGCCGACCTCTCCCTGACCGGCGAGCTGGCCGCTGCGGTCCGCTCCGAGGCGGGGAGGCGCGAGATCATTGTCGCCGACCACCACCCCATCGGCGAAGCGGTCGAGAACGCCATCATCGACGAGGGCAGGAGCGCCGCGGGCATCCTCCACCGGTGCCTCGGCTCCTCCGGGCGTGTGCGTAACATTGTTGCGCTGGCCGACCTGTACGAGATGAGCGGCACCGACGTCCTCAGGGATGCCGTCCGGGAGCACGGCCGGGAGCGCCTGGAGGAGGAGTGCACCATCCAGGACTTCGCCTGGCGCCACAACGTGGAGGACGACGGCTTCAGGCTCCATGCCGCCGCCGAGCTCGCCAAGGGCCTGTGGCCCTCGGAGGTCCCCGCGGTCATGGAGAAATACAGGAGGGTCAAGGAAAGCGGCCGCTGGAACAAGGCCCTGGATACGGTCCGCGCCCGCCTGGAGAGAAGAGGAGCGGTAGGCATCCTCGATCTGAGGTCGGGTAGGACGTCCCTGCACGGTTTCGGCTCCAAGGCCCTTCTGGAAGTGGCGAGGGAGCAGGAGTGCCGGTACGCCGTGCTCATCCACGGCAGGAACGATGCTGCCGTGGTATCCCTCCGCGCCGTCGATCCTCACGGGATCGACCTCGGCCAGTTCGCCGAGGAGTTCGCCAGCAGGCACGGCATGGGCGGGGGCGGCCATCCCGCCAGCGCCGGCGCCAGGATAGCTCGGGAAGCGGCCGCCCTCATGATCGATGAGCTGGAGAGGGCATCGGCCTGATCAGTCCTCCTCGGCCTCCATGGCCTCCGGCTCGTTGGGCCCGACCCGCTTATACACCAGCACCGGGCACTTGGCGTTCTTGGCGATGACGTCCTGGAGGGCCCCGAAGGCGAACGGGGTCAGCCTCTTCGCCGCGGAGGATCCGATGACCAGAAGGTCGTAGTTCACCGACTCCGCCACCACCCCGCCGATTATCGATTCCGGCCGGGTCTCCTTCACGATGACCGGGACCTTCCTCAGCTCCACGATCCTCTTGAGGCGCTTGGAGTACTCCGCCGCCTTGATGAGGTAGCGCTCGTTGACGATGACGTTCAGGATGGTGACCCGGGCGTTCTCGGCCTTGGCGATCTCCGCCGCCACCTCAGTGGCCTTGCTGACGTGCCACAGTCCCCCAGATAGGACCAGGATGTTGTCCGGCTTGAGGTGGCCTTCGGCCTTGAGCACGATGATGTCGCAGGGGGTCCGCCGCACGATGTCGTCGAGCTTGCGGCCCAGTATCCTCTTCTGGGTGTTGGTGTAGCCCTTCCACCCCACGATGATGAAGTTGGCCCCCTGCTCCCTGGCGGTATCGATGATGCTGGTGACCACATCGTGGGACAGCTGGACGATGGCCCGGGTCCTCACCCCCCTCTTCTCAGCGTGGACCTTCAGCCTCTCCAGCATCTTCTTGCGCTCATCTATCCTCCGCTTCTCCACCGCGGTGAGCGGGACGCCGGACGGCACCTCCAGCACCGTGGTCAGCAGCAGCTCGCCGTCCTGCCGGGCGGCCATGATGACCCCCAGGTCCACCAGCGCCTCGTTCTTGGGATCATCTATGGGTATCAGCACGCGGTAGCGGGCCTTGGCCTCCTCGGACAAGGGGGCCGGGGCGGGAGCGGGGATGCGCTCGATCTCCTCCCTGGCCTTGACGAAGTAGTGCACCAGGAGGCCGCCGAAGATGACCGCCAGGGCCACGTACCATGCCAGCGGGTCGTAGTTGAACAGCATCAGGGCCAGGAACATCTTGGAGACCGCCCCGATGATGGGTATCCAGGGGAAGAACGGGGTGCGGAAGTGGCGCTTGACCTCGGGGTGCTTGCGGCGGAGGCTTATGGCGGAGAGGTTCACCAGGACGAAGAGCATGAGGATGAGGAGGTCGGCCACCGCAGCCACCGCGTTGATGGGCAGGGCCACCGCCATGAACACGATTATCACCCCGCTCAGAAGGATGGCCGCCGCGGGAGTATGGGTCTTCGGGTGCAGCTTCCCGAACATCGCGGGGAGATTGCCGTCCCGCCCCATGGCAAAGGAGACGCGGGAGGCGGAGAACACTATGGAGTTGACCGCGGCCACCGAGCCGACGATCACGCCGACCGCCATCAGGGCTCCCCCGACGAAGGGGACGACCCTCTCCGCCGCGACCGCCAGCGCTCCGTCCTCGGCCTGCGCGGCGCCTTCCCAGCCGATGACGGCGAAGGTGAAGGCGGCCACCGCCACGAAGAGCACCGCGCTGATGGCGATGCACAGGAACATGGCCCGGGGCACGGTCCTCTCGGGGTCCTTGGCCTCCTCTCCGGTCTGGGCCACCACCTCGTACCCCTCGAAGATCATGAAGGTGAAGCCCATGGCCACGGCCACGCTGACGTAGCCGAACGGAAGGAAGGGCACGAAGCCCCCGGCCCCGGGCACGGCGGGGTCGGTGAGGAGCGCCACCGCGCAGAAGGCGATGAACAGGACGATGATGCCGATGAGGAACATGGCGATCATTATCTCGGAGCGCCCCGCCCCCTTCACCCCGCGGTAGTTGAGGTAGCAGAACGCCACCGCTATGAGCACGGTGGCGGCCGTCCGTATCAGGTCGGGGGATATGCCGAGGATGTCCAGGCCGTACTGCACCACCAGCTGCTGGATGCCTAGGCCGAACCCTATGGCGTAGACGCTGCAGGCGATGCAATGGCCCACCCAGGACATCCAGCCGCCCAGGAACCCCAGGGGAGGGAAAAGGCCTTCCTTGATCCACAGGTACCCGCCGCCCGTCTCGGGGTAGGCGCTGGACAGCTCGGCGTAGGCCATCGCCGTGAACAGCGTCACGATGAAGTTCAGGACGAAGGCCAGTATGAGCGCGGGGCCGGCTATGCCCGCGGCGAAGCCGATCAGGAGGAATATCGTGGAGCCGATGTTGGGCCCTAGTCCTATCATTAGGACCTCGGCGAGACCGAGGTCGCGGCTTAGAGTTACCTCCACGCCGTTGGATTGGGGCGGATGATCGGCAGGCATATGCTACAGCAAGATTGCAGGCGCCGGGGGTTAATAGTTGCACCGGTCCTGTGTTGGGGGCTCCGACGGCCGCCGATAGGGGCCCTCCAGCACCTTTCGCATGAGATAGTTGTTGCCCTGGCGGGAGATGAGCTTGTACCCGGTGTGGCGATAGAACCGGGTGGCCTCCCGGTTGGTGATCTGCACCCACAGTTCGATGGCCAGCAGGCCCCTGGCATGAGCGATGGCCTCGATCCGTTGCATCATCTCCCCGCCCAGGCCGAGGCCTTGGTAGCCCCGCAGGACCTGTATGGAGTTGATGAAGAGGTTGTCGTTGCGGACGTCCACGGAATAATAGGCGATGATCCTGCCGTCGGCCTCCAGGACCTCGGTGAAGGCGCTGGGCTCCAGCAGTATGCGCAGCAGGTCCTCGTCCCTCCACTCCACTCCCCAGGAGGTGAAGATTATGTGGGCCATGTTCTCCCTGCTCATGTTGAGGACCTGGGGCAGGTCCCGGCGGGTCATCTCCCTGGAGACGGTCTCGATCATGGCTGCTTCAGCCAATGTCGCCCTTCGGAATAAACCCTTCGCGCATCGCCACGGGCCCGATGGATCCAACGGGTGGCACGAAAATATACGGCACATATCTTAAATAGGTTGATGAGGCTCAAGAGTTCAGGTGAATTCACATGGTAGAGGTCAGCGCTGAGGCTATCAAGTTCATCAACGATCTGCTGGAGAAGAACGACAAGAAGGGCTACGGCATCAGGATCTACCTGGCTGGCATGGGATGCTCCGGCCCCCAGTTCGGCATGGCCTTTCAGGAGAAGCTGAAGGACGGGGACAGCGAGCAGAAGGCCAACGGGTTCTCCTTCTTCTACGACGGCGAGACCAAGGAGCTTCTGGAGGGTTCCACCGTGGACTACATTGAGACCCCCAGCGGCGCGGGGCTCATCGTCAACAACCCCAACATCAAGTCCGCCTGCGGCGCCGGCTGCTCCGGCTGCCACTAAACCGGCATTTCCCTTCCCGCGCGGGAAGGGCGTTCCCTTTCCCTTTGCTTCACGATGCCCTGGTCAGGCAGGGCCATCGCGCCTGATGGCAACGATTATCCGCCCCGGCGTTCATCTGATATATCCGTGTGCGGACGCTTCGCCATCGGCGAGATCAGGGACCTTGTTCCCCGGTTCTCGATAGACTCCCCCATCGCCGACATGCCCAGGCCGCGGTACAATATCGCGCCGACGCAGGACGCCCCCATCGTCATAGATCACAGGCACCGGCAGCTTCTGATGATGCGCTTCGGGCTCATCCCATTCTGGTCGAAGGATGCCAGGATCGGCGTCCGCCTTATCAACGCCAGGGTGGAGACGGCGAAGGAGAAGCCGGTGTTCCGGTCCTGCCTGGAGGACCGCCGGTGCCTGGTGCCCACCACCGGGTTCTACGAATGGGGGCCGTCCGCCCGGGGCAGGGAGCCCTACTTCGTCCGCCTCAAGAGCGAGAAGCTGTTCGCCATGGCCGGGCTGTACGATCACTGGATGGACCCCCGCGGGGACCTGGTGCACAGCTTCACTATACTGACCACTTCCGCCAACGACCTCATGGCCCCCATCCACGACCGCATGCCGGTGATACTGAATATCGAGGACGAGAAGGAATGGGCTGCCCCGGTCCCCCTGGGGGACGGCGAGCTGGAGCGCATCGGCAAGCCTTTCCCGTCAGAGAGGATGGAGCTGTACCGGGTCTCCCGGGAGGTCAACGACCTGAGCAAGGACTCCGATGAACTGATCAGGCCGGCGGGAGAGGTCAGGCAGCGGACCCTATTCTGAGCTAGCACCGCCAATATATGCCGATAGTGCAGTCATATCTCACATGCAGAAGACGGAGGGCGGTCCGACCGTCCAGCTCATGAACGATGTGACCGAGCGCCGCTCCAGGGAGATATTGGCCGAGGTGCCCATGTCCAAGGTGAGTTTTCAGGCCGAAGAGGGGCAGGTGGCTCTGACCGTGGAGGTGGCCGGCAGGCCTGTTTTCCGGGAGTTCATCGTTCCCGAGCTCGGTGGGCCCTGCGAGGTGATGGTGAGGTCGCTACTGGAGCTGAGGCACATTGCCATCCACTGCCCTGCCTGGAAGTGCGAGGCGGGGGAGCTGGAAGAGAGGGCGTACAAAATCCGGCGGGCGGCACTGGAGGATAACGGCGTCTGGCCCATAACCGTACATGGGTTCAGGTACGATCGGGAGGGGAATGAGGAGCGGGTGCTCTGATCCCGGCCGGTCCAGCAACGTGGACTCGGCGAGCCCACCGCAAGGTTATTTAGACGGTCCCGGGTATCAAGCCGGCGTGTTCGTCGAGCATCCCCTCATCCAGAAGGACCGCATCCAGGCGAGGGACTACCAGCGCGCTTTGGCGGACGCTTGCCTGCACTCCTCCACCCTGGTGGTGCTGCCGACGGGCATGGGCAAGACCGTGGTGGCGCTCCTGGTCATCGCGGACGTGCTGGAGAAGAGGAGGGGCAAGGTGCTGCTCCTCGCACCCACCAAGCCCTTGGTGGAGCAGCACGCCCTGTTCCTGAAGCAGACCCTGGTGGGGAAGAAGGTGTGCGTTCTGACCGGCGAAATAGATCCCGAGGAGAGGGAGGTGGAGTGGATCCAAAGCGACGTCGTCGCCTCCACTCCCCAGGTCATCGCCAACGACCTCCGCACCGAGCGCATCTCCCTGAAGGACGTCCGGCTCATCATATTCGATGAAGCGCACCGGGGCGTGGGGAACTACGCGTACGTCAGCATCGCCCAGGAGTACCGGGGCGTCCCCGGCGGCCTGGTCATGGGCATGACCGCCTCACCGGGCTCCAGCATGGCCAAGATCAAGGAGGTCTGCGGCAACCTGGACATCGACAACATCGAGGTCCGGTCGGAGAGCGACCCGGACGTGTCGAAGTACGTCCACGACATCCACATGGACTGCGTGGAGGTGGACGTCCCCGTCAGCATGCGCAGGCTGGCGGACAAGCTGCGCAAGATGTACGACCAGTGCATCAAGGAGCTCATCGCCATGGGGGTGATGACGAGAGGGAGGCCGCCCTCGACGAAGTACCTCCTGGAGGTGCAGAAGGCCATCCAGTTCAAGCTCAACCAAGGGGAGAAGAGCCACACCTTGTACAACGCGCTGTCCGTCCAGGCGAGGGCCATCAAGCTCGGGCACGCCCTCGAGCTCGCCGAGACCCAGGGGGTCAGCTCTCTCACCAGCTACCTGGAGAAGCTGCAGGAGGAGGCGCTGTCCCCGGAGGGCTCCAAGGCGTCCCGGGCCATCGTCGCCTCTGACGAGTTCAAGGAGATAGTGGAGCTGCTGGGCAACCTGAAGATGGAGCACCCCAAGATCTCCCGGGTCATGAGCATCGTCAGCCATCAGCTCATCGAGAAGCCCGATTCCAGGGTGATCGTGTTCACCCAGTACCGCGACACCTGCGACATGGTCATCAACTACCTGTCGAAGATCGAGGGAGCGAGGGTGACCAAGCTGATCGGGCAGTCCGGCAGGGGGATGGACAAGGGGCTGAAGCAGAAGGAGCAGATCGGGGTGCTGCAGCGCTTCCGCGAGGGTGAGTTCAACGTGCTGGTCGCCACCTCGGTCGGCGAGGAGGGCCTCGACGTCGCCAACACCGACCTGGTGATCTTCTACGAGCCGGTGCCGTCGGAGATACGAAGCATCCAGCGCAGGGGGCGAACAGGTCGCAGCCGCGCCGGGCGGGTGGTGGTGCTGGTGACCGCGGGGACCAGGGACGAGGCTTCCCTGTACTCCAGCGAGAAGAAGGAGAGGGAGATGCGCAAGCGGCTGTACTCGCTGAAGGACCAATGGGACCGCGAGAACAAGGTGAAGAAGGAAGTTGCCAAGGTCCAAAAGAAAGGGCAGACCGAGCTCGGCGATTACCAGGCTTCCTGACGCCCCCCATTTGATTAATATCCCCGAGTGCCTACCCCGTGGCATGCAGTATCAGGACCTGGTGAAGGTCTATGAGGCCCTGGAGTCGACGGCGTCCCGCCTGGAGATGACCCAGATCCTGGCCTCGCTGTTCCGTTCCACCGACTGCTCGCACATCAAGAAGATAGTGTACATGACCCAGGGAGGCATAGTCCCGGACTTCTTCCCCGAAAAGCTCGGCCTCGCCGACAAGCTGTACCTGCGCACCCTGGTCGCCGCCACCGGGGGGAACGAGGCCAGCATCCGCGATCTGTGGGCCCGGGAGGGGGATCCCGGCACCGTCACCCAGAAGGTATTCGAGAACAAGAAGCAGACCACCTTGTTCTCCCAGCCGCTGACGCTCGACCGGGTATACGACGCGCTTCTGAAGATCGCCCGGGCCGAGGGCAGCGGCTCCCAGGAGCTGAAGATGCGCCTGCTGGCGGACATACTGCACGACGCCAAGCCCAACGAGGCCAAGTACATCGCCCGCATCGTGACCGGGCGGATGCGCCTGGGAGTGGCGTCGCAGACGGTGATCGACTCGCTGGCCCAGGCGTTCGCCACCAAGGCGGACAAGCCCGAGGTGGAGAGGGCCTTCAACATCACTTCCGACCTGGGACTGGTAGGGGAGACGCTGTGCAAGAAGGGGCTGGAGGGGTTGAGGGAGATGCGCGTGCGGGTAGGGAACCCCATTAGGGCCATGCTCGCCGAGCGCCTGCCGTCGCCGGAGGAGATCCTGGAGCGCATGGGCGGCCGGGCCATGTTCGAGTACAAGTACGACGGGCTGAGGGTCCAGGCCCATATCTCCAAGGACGCGGTACGATTGTACTCCCGCCGGCTGGAGGACCTCACCAATCAGTTCCCCGACGTGGCCAAGGCGCTGAGGGAGGCCTTCGAAGGGGAGAGCGCCATCTTCGAGGGGGAGTGCGTCCCGGTGGACATCGACACCGGGGAGATGCTCCCATTCCAGGAGGTCTCCCACCGCCGGGGCAGGAAGCACGAGCTCACCGAGGCCATCGAGGGGTACCCCGTAAGAGTACAGCTGTTCGACTGCCTGTACCTGGACGGGGAGGACCTCACCCTGAGGCCGCTGCCGGACCGCCGATCCGCCCTCACCAGGAGCGTGAGCATCACCGACCGGGTCAGGTTCTCCGAGGCCAGGGTCCTGGACGACCCGGCGAAAGTGCAGGGGTTCTTCCAGGAAGCGCTCCAGGCCGGATGCGAGGGCGTGATGGCCAAATCGCTCAATGATGACTCGGTCTATCGCGCCGGCTCCCGGGGCTACCTGTGGATCAAGTACAAGAAGGAGTACCGGTCGGAGATGAACGACACCGTGGACCTGGTGGCGGTAGGCGCGTTCCACGGCCGGGGCAAGAGAGGCGGGGTGTACGGCGCTCTGCTGATGGCGACCTATAACTCGGAAGAGGACCGCTTCGAAACAGTGTGCAAGCTCGGCTCCGGCTTCGACGACGCCACCCTGGCGGCGCTGCCGGAGAAGCTTGACCCGTACCGCCTTCCCAAGGCCCACGGGACCGTGGAGTCGAAGATGGAGGCGGACGTGTGGTTCACCCCCACGGTGGTGCTGGAGGTGCTGGGCGCCGAGATAAGCATCTCCCCCATCCACACCTGTGGCCATGGGAAGATCAGGGAGGCGTCAGGGCTGGCGATCCGCTTCCCCCGCTTCACCGGCGCGTTCCGCGACGACAAAAAGCCCCGGGACGCCACCACCACCCAGGAGCTGGTGGACATGTACAAGAAGCAGCTCAAGAGGATCGAGGGCTGAGGCCTTCCGGTCGGGCGCGCCCGACAGTATAGAAGGCAATAATAAGGAAAAAGTTGGAGCGAGCTCGGCTCACTCCGTGGGCCTGCCGTCGTACTCTTCCGGCTCCGCCTCCGCCTGGGCCTTGGTGCGGCGTACCGTCTTGTCGATGTGCTCCGGCGGAGAGTAGATGGTGTACAGCTTGAGGTCGGCGGTCTTGGAGGTATTGACGCAGTTGTGCCTGGCGCCGGACGGGACTATCGCCGCGCTGCCGTCCTTGACGCTGTACTTCATGTCGTCGACGGTGACGATCCCCTCGCCCTGCTCGAACCGGAAGAACTGGTCAACAGTGTCGTGGACCTCTTCGCCTATCTCTTCCCCAGGCTTTAGGCACATGAGGACAAGCTGGCTGTACTTTCCGGTGTAGAGGACCCTGCGGAAATCAGTGTTCTTCAGCGTTTCCGACTCAATGTCGATCGAGAAACCTTTTTTGGCCATATTTCCACCTCAGATCTTATCGATAGGGATGGGGAGACCGCCTATAAATTGTTGACACCGGCCGGGACCGACATTTCGGCGGCCATCGAGCCAAGGATGACACCGAATCGAGGACACAACGTTTTTCAACGTTCGGCGACCACGTCCTCCCCGGCCCGGGAGAGGCCTGTTCTCCATGGGACCGGCCGCTCCGGAACAACACGCCATTATGGGAGATGAGGAGAGTGCTGGAATGACCAAAGGTTTGGTAGGCGACCAAAAGGGATTTGAGGAAAGGAAGACGCACGCGGCGCCCTTGGTGGAGGCGCGCAAGGCGCACAATCACGAGATGACCAAGCACCTCCGGGCGGAGCGCCGGGAGCGGCACCACCTGCACACCTTGATGAAGCGCCAGGAAGGTCAGGGTTGAGGATCCGGGAGCGGCCCTCAGACCTCCATCCCCGACACCCGGAAGCTCTGCGGCCTCTCGGGGCCGCCGTCCAGGAAGCAAAGTCCTATTCGCGGCCCCCCGTCCCCGGGGCGGGGGGCTGCCCCGGCCTTTTTCACCTGCTCCAACGACCGCACCAGGTCGGTGATGTCCTGGTTGAGCCCGTAGACCCTGGCCTTGCGCCCGTCGCCCCCGCTGAAGTAGGCGACCCTTACCAGGAGGTAGCGCACCTCGCCGTCCCCCCGCACGAAACGGTGCTCGGTCTGCAGGAACTCGCCTGGCCCTAGGAGCCTGGCGCCGCCGCTCCCTATCCATTCCCGCACCATGGTGGCGTCATCGGGATGCACGAACCGGCGGACGTACTCCTCCTTCGACAACGAGCGGCCGTCCTCTCCGGAGGCCTCGCTGCCGAAGAAATCGGAGAAGTTACCATCGAACCGGAACAGGCCGGTGGCGTCGTCCAGGTACCAGCAGGTCACATTGGAGGCCGAGACCAGCCTGACCTGGAGCCGGGCCATGAACAGCTCTTCCTCGACCTCCCGCCCCTTCACCATATTCCTCAGCAGGTGCCCGATCTCGGCGCACTGGGCTTCCAGGTCGTATCCCTTCTGGAGGGACAGGTCCGCCCCCAGCGCGTACGCCTCCGCCACCACGTCCTCCCGGCGCGTTCCGGTGAACATTATGAAGGGGACGCGCTTTTCCGTCTCCCGTAGCCGGCGAAGGAGGTCCAGGCCGTCACCGTCAGGGAGGTGGTAATCAGAGATTATCGCGTCGTACGAGGCCGAGGCGATGGCATCCAAGGCCTCTTTCACGGTGGCCGCGGTCTGGACCCGGATATCCCCACAGCTTTCCAGGAAGGCCCTGCACAGCTCAGATAGCCCGTGATCGTCGTCGAGAAGGAGAACAGCGATCATGTCCAGACGAAATATCTATGGATATTTTATTTATGTCTGAGAACGGTTCGCTTCCTGTCGAACGATATGGCGCTGGCCCTTGCGGGCTAAGGTCTTCTGGCAAAGTATACGACCGCGCACACGCCTTCCTTCTCCCCCGATACGGACGCGAACGGCTTCCTCGCGGTCATCATTATCCACCAGGCGCACTTCTCCTTTATGCACGGGGACCCTGGCTCCACGGGGCCTTTTGACAGGGTGAACGGGCAGATCCTGACCTCTTCCATCTGCTTGCCTCTCGGCGGAGGGAACGCGTGCTGACCAGATAAACCATCGCCACGATGCCAGTCGGGGCGCGAAGAAAACATTTATAGTAAGTTGGAGCATTGAGCGGGTTCATGGAACTTCAGCTCCTCCATAAGGATAAGGACTCCATCAAGGTCCAGATCCGAGATGCCGACATGACCCTGATCCAGCCGCTCATCAGCGAGCTTCTGTCGGATGAGGGGGTATCCGAGGTGAAGTACATCACCGGCCACCCCGAACTCGACATTCCCGTGCTCTACATCCGCGTTAAGAGCGGAAAGCCCCAGACCGCCCTGAAGAGGGCGTCCAAGACCATCTCCAATGAGTACAAGGAAGCGCTCGACAAGCTGGACAAGCAGAAGTAGTCATGCAGGAGTGCCGTTCCAGAGAGGCCCAGATCGGCCTCGAGGTCTTTTACACCGATACGCCAGGCATCGGGGGAAAGCTCAAGCGGTCCCCCCAGGATTTTCTGGTCGATGAGATCTCCGCTCCCCCCGAGCGGGTGGAGAGCGGGGCGTACACCATAGCCAAGGTGACGGCCCAGAACTGGGAGATGAACCGGCTGGTCCGCGAGCTGTCCAAGGCCCTCGGCATCGGGCGGGAGCGCATAGGCTTCGCCGGCACCAAGGACAAGCGCGCCATAACCTCGCAGCTGATGTCCTTCCAGGCGCCGGTGGACCAGGTCATGTCCCTCCGCCTCCATCAGATCACCGTTGAGGACGCCTACCCTGCCAAGAAGGGGCTGACCATCGGCGACCTTATCGGGAACAGGTTCGGAATCAATGTGGCCGAGCCGTCCCTGGGCGGGCAAGAGCTGAGGGACGCCCTCGACGGCACCGCCGCATCGCTGGCGCAGCTGGGGGGGTTCCCCAGCTTCTTCGGGGTGCAGCGCTTCGGCGCGGTGCGCCCCGTGACCCACGAGGTAGGCAGGTGGATAGTGAAAGGGGACCTGGAGCGGGCCATCATGACCTACGCGGGGAACCCCGTGCCCCAGGAGAGCGAGGGATCCCGGACCGCCAGGGCCAAGCTGGAAGAGACCAGGGACTTCGAGCAGGCCATAGGCTACTTCCCCAAAACGCTCACCTTCGAGCGCATGGCCATCGGGTTCCTGGCCCGCAATCCCGGCGACTACGTGGGAGCGATACAGGTCATGCCCCCGAACCTGCAGATGATGTTCGTGCACGCGTACCAATCGTACCTGTTCAACCGCATGCTCAGCGAGCGCATCCGGCGGGGGCTACCGCTGGACCGTCCCCTGGTGGGCGACGTGGTGCTCCCGGTGGACCGCTCGGGACTGCCTGACCACGACCACGGGGTCCCCGTCACCAAGAGCAATATCGACCTGGTGGAGAAGCAGGTGCGGAACGGAAGAGCGTACGTCAGCGGGGTGCTCTTCGGCACCGAATCCGTGCTCGGCGAGGGCGAGATGGGAGATATAGAGCGGAAGGTCATAGACGAGGAGGGCCTGAGCTCCAAGGACTTCATGGTGCCCATGCTCCACCAGTGCAGCTCCAAGGGGAGCCGGAGGGAGATCGTCGGCCGCATCACTGACCTGAGGTACGGCATCGGCGACGGGGAGGTTGACTTCTCATTCTCCCTGAACAAGGGATGCTACGCGACATCCCTGCTGCGCGAGTTCATGAAGAAGAGCGATCTCATGGACTATTGAGCGGTCCGACCGCCAGGGCCGGGGGGCCCGCGGATCTGGCGGAGGGGAGCGGGCTCACAGCCGGGACAGGTCGCGGGGCTCCGAAGCAGTGTCGTCCTCGCGCTCCAGGATCTCGCGGAGCTTCCTCTTCTCGTCGTACCCCTCGTCCTTTTCCTCATCCCCTTCCTCGGCAGGGGCCCCTTTGACGATGATCTCTTCGGGCACGAAATCGGGGACGCTCTCGACCTTGGCCTCCGGCTCCGTGAACTCCTGCACCTCGGCCTCCTGGGAGAGAGCGGCCATCGCCGCCTCCGCCTCTGCGGCCGCCTGTTCCTCCTCGACCTTGCGGACGGCGGCGCGGTAGACCGGCGCGGGGGCGTCCTGCAGCTTGGCGGTGCTCATATTGTACCGGCGCTCGGTGTCGCGCAGCAGCCTCGCCACCGCGGCGTCCTTGTCGGTCATGGTGGAGCGCTCGGTGAGGTAGTCCCATTCATTCCCCTTGCTGCCCTCCCTCTCTTTCTCCTTTCGGCGGTCGGCCTCGGCCAGCCTCTTCTGGGCCCACCGCTGCGCGATGGCCTGCCTCTGCTCCTCGGTCTCGATGACGTCCCGGTCATCGATCGGCGCGGGCTCCTTGGCCGTGTCGACGAAGTCCAGCGCGGTGTGGCAGCGCGGGCAGGAGCCCATCTGCCCGGTGCACTCCATGCAGAACAGGGTCCCGCAGTTGGGGCACACTGCCACCGCCGGCTCGCCGTGGAACAGGCATTTCCGTCCGTTGTACTGGGCGCCCTCCGAATTGAAGCGGACCAAGATCGCCTTGGACCGGTCCGCCGACCGGGTCGCTTCCTCCTCTTCGTTCCTGCGCTTCTTGAACATAGGTCTTGCCTCCCTCTGTGACATGCTGGGCGCCTCCGGCTCCTCGTCCGGGGCGGTCCTCCCTTCCCTCGCCTGCGGCCTCGGCGAGGAGACCTCCGGCAGGTCCTCCACCTCCTCATCGGCCATGGGCGCGCTCGCCTGCGCCGGGCCCCTGCGGACCTCCGGGGCCGGCTCGCTGCTGAAGCTCCTAAGGATGGAGACTATCCTCCGGGCGGTGTACAGCCCCACGTCCAGGTGCTCCATGACGCCGATGGGCGAGTGGGCGTCCTGGGGGAGGTCCATGGCGGCCCGCAGCAGCCTCTCGGTGGTCTTGTCCGGTACCTCGTCGGGGAAGTCCATCTTGTTGACCTGTTCGATATACGCCATGATCTTCTTGGCCCGGCGCACATCGCGGTCGGGCATGTTCATGTACACGTCCGCCAGGTGCAGGCCCTGCCGGCTGTAGCCGGGGTTCCCGAGCGTGGCTAGGATGACCATGTGCGACAGCTCCTCGTAGGCGTGGAACTTCTCCTCCGACAGCGCCTCGACGTCCACCGGCTCCTTGGCTACCAGAAAGGCGGTGACCTCGTCGAGGGACGCGAAGGGCAGCCCGCACTCCTTGAACGCCTCCTCGCGGGTGACCTTCCGGTTCTGGCGATACTCATACTCCAGGACCTTGGCCGCGTAGAGGGAGATCTCCCTGTCCTTCAGCTTCTTTCCGAGGGCCGCGCTGCCCTCCACCGCGGAAGCGAGCTCCGGGTCTATATCCAGCGCCTTGTCGAAGGCCCGCTTGGCCTGGTCGAGCTTGTCCATCCTCAAGAGGACGCGGCCCTTCCCGCTCCAGGCGTACTTATCGTGCGGCTCGTTGCCGAGCACGGTGTCGAAGCAGCGCAGGGCCTCCTCGTCCTTCCCGATCTTCTCCAATATGGCGGCGCGGTTGAGCCAGGCGCGGTTATTGGTGCGGTCGGTCATCAGAGAGCGCTCCAGGCTTTCCACCGCGTCACTGTACCGGCCCAGCTTGGCCTGGGCGACCCCGATCCTCATCCACAGCTGAGCGTTCTCGGGGTCAAGGCTGGCCGCCCGGACATAGGAGTCCAGGGCGTCCTCGGCCCTGCCGAGATCCTCTTCCGCCCGGCCCTTGGAGAGATATATGGAGGCGTCCGTCCCGCCGAGGTCGATCGCTCTCGCGTACGCGTCGGCGGCCCGCTGGCGGTCGCCCATCCTCAGCAGCACGTTCCCCTTGTATTTCCAAGCAGGGATATCCTTCCCGTCGAGCGCGAGAGCCTCTTCAAGGGACGATAGGGCATGCTCGTAGTGGCCCAGGGAGGCCAGGGCCCGGCCCCGGTCCATGTGAAAGAGATGGTTGTTGGGGAACATCCTGATCGCTTCGTCGAACGCTCCCAGAGCACCGGTGGCGTCGCGGGCCATCAGGAGCGCGCGCCCCTTGTTGTCCAACACTACCGCGTCGGAGCGGTCCAGCGCCCAGGCGTGATCGAAGGCCTCCGCGGCCTCGGCGTATCTCTCCAGCTCCATGAGCACGAGGCCCCTCCCGTTCAGCACGGAGCGGTCCTCGGGGTCGATCTTATAGGCCTTGTCGTACTCCTCAGCCGCTTCCTCGAAGCGGTTCAGCGCCCTCAGGGCGTCCCCGCGATGGGCATGGGCGAGCTTGCTACGCGGCTCTATCTGCAGCAGGGTGTCGCATATGTCGATGACGCCTAGGTGGTCCCCCTTGGCCATGAGCGCTTCCTTCTTGTGCTCCAGGACAGTGGGGTCCCGGGGGTCCGCGTCAAGAACCTTGTCGTAGGTCCTCAGGGCCTCGTCCACCTTGCCTAGGCTGTGCAGCGCGACCGCTTTGTCCAGCGCGGCGGCCTTGTTCCGGGGGTCGAGCTTCAGTATCAGGTCGCAGGTCGCCATCAGCTCGTCGGTCCTGTTCAGGCTCTTGAGCGATTCCTTCTTCGCCTCCAGGATGTCGACGTCCTTGTGGCCGAGAGCGAGGACGCGATTGAACGAGTTGACGGCCTCGACGTGCATGCCGATGCGGGCGAGGGCCTTCCCCCGCAGCATGTGAGCTTGTCCGTTGTTGTCGTCGGCCTCGATGGTGTGGTCGAAGGATTGGAGGGCCTGGCTATACTTGCCTATGGCCGCCAGGGCCTTGCCGTTGGAGAGCCATATCTCCGGATCGTTGGGGTCGATCTTCAGCGCCGATTCGTACGATGCCAGGGCCTCCTCGAACCGCTCGTCGGACACCAGGGCCATGCCCCGGGACCACCACATCCTCTTGTCCGAGGGGTCCAGGGATATCGCCTTGGCCAGCGCCTCCGCCGCTTCGGAGTAGCGCCCCAGGCCGTAGAGGGAGTCGCCCTTGATCCGCCAGTAGTCCGGCTCCGCGGGGAACAGCTGGGTGCCGGCGACCGACCTCTCCAGCGCCCTCTCCAGCTTCTTCTGGGAGAACAGAGATATGCACAGGTTGCGCAGGGCATCCTCGTTGGCCGGCTCCAGGCCCAGGACCTCGTCGTAGAGGCGAATGGCATCGTCCCTCCGCCCCGTCCGGTCCAGCCCGATGGCGGCGTCGAGCAGGGCGCCGGTATTGCGTGGGTTCACCTTGAGGAGGCGCTCGCAAGCGTCCAGCACGTCCTTGTCCCGGCCGATGCCTTTGTACCCCTCCTTCAGCGCGATGAGCACCTTCTCCTTGTCATGATGGGTCTTCAGCACCTTCTCCAGGACCTTGACCGCTTCATGGAAGCGCAACGTCTTGATATACGCGACGCCGAGCTCGTAGGTGGTCTCCGGATCATTGGGCCTCTGCGAAAGTATCTCTTCACAGTGCTTCACCGTCTCGTCCCCCAGGCCCAGGGCCACCGAGGCGTCCCTCCTCTTGGTCAGCAGGCCGGGCTCCTTTGGGAACACTTTCAGCGCGGACTCGGCGGCGTCCAGTGCTTCCTTGTATTTCTGGGACCTCATCAGGGCGTCCACTCTGGTGCTGTAGACCGTCAGCTCCTGCTTCTCGGTGAGCAGCACCGCAGCCGCATCGGCTACCTCGGACCATTTCTGCTCCGCCAGCAGAACGCGGTAGTGGCCTTCCATCGCCTCCGGCGAATGAGGGTCCAGGGACAGCGCCTGGGCGTAAACCTTCTCCGCCTCCTCGAGGCGATCCAGCTGCTCCAGCAGGGGGCCGATCTCCAGCCATGTCTCCTTGCGGTCCACCTCGGCGCGCAGCGCTTCCTTGTAGAACTTCACCGCGCCTTCCTTATCCCCCATGGCCCGGAGGGCCTGGGCCTTGCCGAGGTTCCCGCTCATGGAGGTCGGTTCCACCGCCAGCACGGTGTCGTATATCGATGAGGCCTCGTCGAACCTCTTGTCTTCTAGGAGTATCTTCGCTTTCACCAGCATGACGTCGGTGTCATGGGGGGATTGAGCGATGACGTCATCAAGGGCCCTGAGGGCATCCTCGGACCTCTTGGAACGGAGCAGCACCTCCGCCTTGCGCAGCGACCACTTAAGGCGGTCGTCCAAGTTGGCGAGGATATCGTAGGTCTCCAGGTCCGCGGGGTCCAGCTCCACTACCTTCTTGTACATGGCCAGGGCAGCATCCTTCTTGCCCGCCTTCTCCAGCACCTTGGCCTTGTCGGACAGCAAGGACTTGTCCTCGCCCTTGAGCTCCAGCGCCCTGTCCAGAAGCGTGAGCGCATCGGGATAGGAGCCTTTCGCCGCCAGGGCCCGGGCCTTCGCTGCCAGCGCGAGAGGGGCGTTCGGCGAGAGGGCCAGGGCGCGGTCCGCCGCGCTCAGGGCGTCGTCCACCGCCTGCGCCTTGATGAGGATGCCGGACATGGTCACCAGGACATCGGCGAACTCGTGGGAGTGAACGCTGTTCTGGAGGCCATCCTTAAAGAGAGCGTCCTTGGCCTTGTCGAGATCGATCTGCGCGTCCTGGCCTTGGCCGTTCGCGATGTGTAGGTCTGCGTTCTCGATCAGCCTGCGAGCTCTATAGAGCCCCCTGAGCTCCTTGTCGCGGAGCGACTCTAGAAATCCCATCCCATCACCGAAGTTGGCCACCTATCGCCTTATATCCATAAAAAGTTTTCAAACAAATTATCCCTCTACGTCCGCTCCTGCGTCCGACGCGGCTCTTCGCCCATCAGCCGGATTATAAGGTCTGGACCGAGCATATTCTTCATGTCGGACGATTGTCTCGAAATCTTTATATATTGTCGCACAGATTCCCTTATTGCGTCTGACGCAAGTCGGACAGAAAACTCTTCGGATGGGATGCAAACACGAAAACCGGCAAGAGATCGGCCCAAAGACCTGATCTCGATCCCGCTCAAAGCCTGGATGAAGATCCACACCGTGGCGACTGAAGAACCTTGCCTCCAGCGTGGAATGCAAGGGTGAGAATGCCTCCGCGGTGAGGGGCTTAATAATGGCGTTGGAAGGGATCCACGGAACAACCGTCATGGATGGGAGATGGTTGTCCTATCAGGTCTGAGGAAAGAGAACTTGCCATTAGGAGGGGGCGAAGGATGGGTCGCCCCCTCTCCTCCTTCAATATTTTCTATGTTGTATGATGACCCCGTAGGCCACATGTTCTAGCAGGTCCAGAGCATTCAATAAGCCTTTTAAAGGGGAAGCGAGATAGGGTGCGGCGCGCAGGTGTAATCTAGTTGGTTAGGATTTTAGCCTTCCAAGCTAAACGCCCGGGTTCGAATCCCGGCACCTGCACCAAATCCATATAATCCGATCGCGGCAGGCAACTCTGTTAGCAGAATGTTCTGAGCTGTTCCACATCGGGATCGATAGCGGGATGGTAAGCGTCTGCTTACCTCCCCCGTATTTGTTATCGAATTTTAAGATAATATAACCCTCAAAATACTGCACAATGTGCGCGATATCATATAGCGACCTCGTTTAGCGCCTTCTTACGAGGATTTTTAGAAGGGGGAGAGGGCGGGTCGGAGACATTAGAGAACAACGAAGAGAGCGATCAGACAGCGAACAGGAGATACAGTAAGAGATAAAATTATAGTTATAAATATTTATACTACGCAATATGGACAAACAAGGACGTATTGAATATGCGCAGTGCGCCCAAAAGCGACGGGCAAAGAAGCGACGGGCAATGACAGACCGGGGTATTTCGTTCCTTCCCGTGGAAAATGGCAGCTCGATGAAATCCAAATGGAGCAGAACATTTGCCAAACAAGTAGATCCCGAAACAAAGAGGAGGATATATTACGAGCAATACCGGTGGCATATTTTCAGCAATGGACTAGCTCCTTGCTTGGAGGGGAGAGAGGCAAGGGAAGCATTTGACCAATGCCTGAAAAAAGAGGTGTACGCATTTTACCAGAACGAGGACGGGGCCTATCTGATAAAAAATCCATCTTTGCTAAGATCAGAGGATTTTGATAGGGACTACGATGTCTACATCTTTGATGCTATAAAGAAATGGACCTACGTCCACACTCACGAGGGGGATCTCGGCCCTTACTTTTACATTACAGAATAAGGAGCTTGCCAGAATCTCTCCTTGACGACAGGGACATATCTTTTGGAAGATCTGCCGAACGGAGCTCGGGGCCAGGTGGCCCGACCCGTCACAGCATCGTCCGAGAAATGCAGCCCCATATTCGTCGCTCGGCCCTCGGGCAACTCCACCCAGAGAAGGATCTCACCGCCTCACCCCTTATCGTGTGGAATCTCTGGGGGAAGACGGGCATCAAAAAAAGTATAGGCTGGCGACGGATGGAGGTAAAGGGGGCAGGATTGGAACTAACGAATTGATATGGGGAATCAGAGACCAACCCACCCCCACCTTTCAGATTCACCGGCGCTCTATAAAAAAATATAGCTTCGATGTATAGCTTTAACAGTGCGTTAACGTGGGGCCGGACATCGAGAGCGTCCACGGTCTGGACATCCTCGGGAACGATGCAGAAGGGCATCTATTCCGCGGATTCCATGTCGTACCCGTTCTTTTTCAGCAGGGCGCGGATATGATCATCGAGATCGGACCGATCCTTGAACGGCAGGTCCAGCCTGATCCGGAGAATGCTCTTGTACGGCGTCACCGTCACCGGCGAGTCCCACAAGTCCTTAAGCTCGCCGAAGTACGCCCGCAGGTCATCGGCGTCGATGATCACGAACCCGTCTGGATTCGTGCTCACCATCCCTACCTTTCGACCGTTGCTTTTCACCAGATAAATAGTCATTCGGCATTCCTGCAACGGATATTCTGATCGCCCCATCGATCGGCCGTCTGGACCACTAAGGGGCGCTAATAAATGTCTGATATTTAATGCATAAGAAAAATTGAGCGCGGTCTAGCGATGGGAGCGCCGCCGAGGCTGGACAGGACTGCATCCGAGCAATGCCTATTTTTACTGCGGCAGGGTTCTGGGTAAGGAGATGGTGCCCGGCCCGAATTGGAGCCGAGAGCGTCCGTCCCGAATGGGTCGATGCATATGGCGGAAGAACAGGGGGCCGGAAAGGACCAACGTAAATCACTTTTCCAGCAGGGCCTGGAAAACCTTATCGCGGGCCGGCTGGAGGAAGCCCATGGGAATATGTCCAGATATCTGGCGCTATCGGAAGCGGAGGACGACCTGGCAGACCAGGCCCGAGGGCATTTCTTCCTGGCCATGATATATGAGCAGAACGCGGAGCCGTGCATGGCCGCCGCCCAGGTGGAGATGGGGCGCGATGTCGCCGAGGGCCTTATCTCGCCGTGGTCCCATGCCCGGCTGACCTCGTTCCTGGCCCACCTGTGGCTGAAGCGCGGAGAGCTGAAGGAGGCGCGGGCGTTCCAGGAAGAGGCCATGCGCAAGGCCGGGGAAGCGCCGGGAGAAGGGGCCGGTCCCTGCCTGGGCATGATCCTCCTCGTCGATGCCGAGGTGAAAGCGATTATCTCGGACCAGGAAGGCGGCGAAAGGTCGTTCCGGTGGTCCCGCGAGACGTTCCTGAACAGCCCCTGGGGAGAGTTCTACCAGGCCGTCGCATGCTGTTGGTACGGGGAGACCTTGATCGAGGCGGGCAGGGCCGCAGAGGGGGGCGAGAGGCTGGAAGAATCAGCGGCCCTTTTCAGGAAGCTCGGCAACGGCCGACAGGTGGAGCGGGTAGAAAGGCTGCTGGCCGGCAAGTGAGCCGTTCCCCGATGGGGGTTAGGCCCGCCGGACCATCTCCAGCACCAGGTCGTAGTCGGGCTGCATGTGCTGGTCGGGCGGGATCCACCTATACCGCACCACTTGGTCCTTATCCACGATGAAGATCGCGCGGGTGGCGTGGCCCTTGAGGATGCTGTCCTCGGGGCACATCACATCATATGCCTTGGCGATAGCGGCATCGAGGTCGCTCAGCAAGGGGAAGTTGAGGTCCAGCCTCTCCTTCCAGGCCCGGTGGCTGTGAGTGCTGTTCACGCTTATCCCTATCAGCGAGGCCCCTGCTTCGGTGAAGGAGCCGAACATCTCGTTCAGCTTCTTGAACTGGACCGTGCAGGTGATGCCGAAATCGGTGGGGTAGAATATCAGCACTACCGGTCCTTTCCTCACCTGCTCAGACAGGCTGAAAATTCGCTCCGATGCCTCCGGGAGAGAGAAGTCCGGAGCGCGGTCCCCTTCCATGGGCCCTATGTACGACATGAGGGCGACATGCATCCACACAGTGATTATCCTTATGCCTGGCCCTCTTAACGATGGTTAGCCGGAAGCTCATGCAAAAGCTTCCAGAGGGAGGCTGCTCTTCTCCGTCCAGCGCTCCGACCGGGCCTTAGGGGCGAAGAAAGAATTGGTGAGGGGGGTCGGGCAAACCCCCTGCTCACCCGGGGATGACACATCTTCGATGTCACAACGCACTCCGCAGGCGCGGTAGACTTCTTCCCAACCGCAATCATCCTCGCAGGTCTGCATCGTCACATCACTGATGCTGTGATGCGCGGCCCCATTTATATCCCGAGGGGGGAGAGGTGTCCGAAAACCGGAACATCATATTTCTACCTGGCAATAAAAGATAGGGAGCGAAAGTGAAGTTTACCTCTTCCGCTTGTGCCGCATCCTCACGGCCTCTCCCCTCTTGGCCTCGGCCATCTCCGCGCCAGACATAACCGCCACGCCGACCCCCTCGATCTCGCCGTTGCGCACGATCACGGCCTCGTCGCCCGGCCGGATGCGCTCGTCCGCGGAGGTCACGCCTACGGCGAACAGGTTCCCGGTCAGGTCGAAATCGCCCATGCACACCTGATTGAGCTGCCGCTCCATGAGGATCTTTCCGCCGTCCATGGTCAGGGAGATCATTCCGCGGTCCGGGGTCAGCATCCCGAGCTGGGCGTTCCCCTTCATGATCTTCAAGAAGGGATACTTGCCGACTATACCGGTGCCGTCCAGCAGCGCTTCGCCCTCCTTCCCGAACTGGAACCTGGCCACGGAGCGCATCATCTCCACCCGGTCCACCGCCCGGGGGACCTTCTCCACTGCCTCGCACGCCGCCACCAGCGCGTTCCTCATGCGCTCCAGGGCCGCCGGCGCGGTGACGCTCTCGCCCTCGGTGGTGTCCACGCAGTCGCCTTCTATGGCATCCTGCACGAACCCGCTCTCCGCCCCGAGATGGCAGATGACCTTGGTGAACCCGAAGGACGCGGCCTTGCGCACCATGTTCTGCACCATGGCCACCTCCTCGCGGTCCCAGTTGCCAGTGACCGGGATGTCGTACTGCGCGGCTGGATATAGGGTCTCCACCTCCCGGGGCACCGCCCCCAGGGGCGAGGTGATGATCAGCTCCTGCACCGCGCAGGAGTTCGGCACCGAGAGCAGGACCTCCTCGAACATGCGGTGGCTCTTCGAGGTATAGTATGGCTTCTTGGCCGAGCAGGGGATCAACAAAAGCACCTTCTTGTGGGGGGCCGGCTCCCACCTCTCCACGACCCTGCGGCGGAACCTCCACACGTCAGGACGTAGCAGCGAGGCCTTGGAGTTGCAGTAGAACGACGGCCCCACCACCGGAGCATATCTTTCCTGGGGACCATAGTGCTCCAGGTCCATGATGCGCAGGGCCGCCACGGCCCAGGGAGTGGCGTTGACCCTGGTCTCCACCAGCTCGCGGAGCCGGCCGACCTTGACCATATGGCGGACCAGCTGCAGCTCCTTCCACGCGGCGTCGAGATTGTAACGCGCGATGTCGCCGCCCTCAGGGACCAGCCATGGCGCCTCTTCTGCCTGGACCGAGCCCTCCACCATAAGAGCGCGCCCGCGAGAGGCCTGATAAAGAAGGAGGGATGAGTCGAACAGGTCGATTCCGCAGTACACCAAGAGGGCGAGGTTGCTGGGATCCATGATGCCAGGTGCGTAGATCAGACGGTGGTAGCCCACCACCTCGCGCAGCGCCGTCACCGCTTCCACGAAGGCCCGGGCGTCCCTGCGCAGCTCGAAGGCGTTCCCGAGCACGAACAGGTCCTCGTCCCGGCCATTAAGACCGCAAGGGGAGCCGCGGACAATGACCGCGTTGCTCCCTTCCTGGACCGAGCCGCGGTCGCGGAGCTGATCGAGAGGGACCAGCATCTCTTCCGGCATCCAGGCCGCGCCCTCCTGGCTGGGCAGGTCGATCCTCAGTCCCTCATGGCGGGAGATGGTCATCTCCGCGTACTGAGGGGCGGGGAACACTGGTGAGTGATGGAATAGCACATTGGGGAAGGCGGCCTTGGACTGGCCGGCAAGCCATCTGCCGGCGCGGGCCAGGCCAGAGCGGTCGGTGACCTCGAGCATGAACGCTGATTAGAAAGGCCCCTTAAAAAACAATGGTAGGCCGCGTCAAAATGTGGTCACGAGCTGGTATTGCTCCATCATCCTGCGCGCCTCCGCCCAGTCGACGAACTTGATCCCGTCCAGGATCTTCATTCCCCCGACACGGGAGCGGAGGTCCTCCTTCACGCAGCATACCTCGACGTCCAGGTCTAGGAGGTCTAGCAGGTACTCCAAGTTGGTGGGCATGTCTATCGCCTCAGAGCTCTGGGCCCACAGGCCGTTCAGGGTGCCGTCGCCGACGAGCAGTACGCCGACCCGGGGCACGTAGTGGCTGACCTTGCTGGCCAGCGCGAGCGTCAGTCCGGCGAAAGCGTCCTCGGTCCCGTAGGGTCCCCTGGTTATCAGCACCATGATGCTTTCGGCCATGGTCACCTCGCGATCGTCACCATTTTATCGCTCTCGGAAGCGAAACGAGAGAGGTCATTAATCAAGCTGCCTATTCTGGCCCCGTTGATGACCTCGCCCCTGTGGATTCCGCGGGCGGAGCAGCAGGCCTCGCAAGCCGCCACCTCCAGGCCGTCCTCCACCATCACCTCAAGGATTTCCCCGATATTGGGGAACCGCTTAGGGTCCTGCCCATCCTTGACCACGGTGGCCCCTTCTCCGTAGCAGACCAGCTTCACCCTGTGCCCCTTCCACATGGCCGCATGGGCGAGCTTTATCGCCACATTGGGGTCCATGTTCATCATCGTCCCCGACCGCAATATGATCGTCAGCGTTCCCATGTACCCACCTACAGCGTGATAGTGCGGTCGTACTCATCCATTATCAGATCGACCGCCCTCGGATAATCTATCTCCTCGAACCCTTCCCCGGCTATCCCCGCGAAACCCCTTGCCTCAAGGTCGTCGCGCATCACATAGATGATGTCGGCCGCGTTCTGCAGCTCAGCCCTCTTGCCCTCGAACACCGCGAACAGGACGGCGTCCTCGAACAGCAGCACGCCGATCTTGTCCTCACCGCCCAAGGCAGTAAGGTTGTCCAGGTCTGGGTACTCGGTGGGCGACTTCAGGAGTATGAACAGCTTCGATACCACAGCATCACTCCGATTTCCTTACCAGGTAGCTGAAGAACCCGCCGTTGTCCTGGAACTCCACAAGGGTATTGCCGGTCCTTCGGCACCACGCCAGCACGTCGGTCTTGGAGCCGGGCGCGTCAGCCAGCAATTCTACTTCCTCCCCGGCCTTCATTACTTTCAGTCTCTTAGCTAGCTGTACGACGGGCATGGGGCATGCCAATCCCCTGCAGTCAACGACCTCGGTCATAAGAACACATCCTAGCGGTTTTGCACGGTTGTTCACTAACTATATATAACTCGCGATTGATAATGATTTCCTAGGTCGAGTGGGGGGCCTATGAGGGCACAGAAATCGTTCGCGTCCATTTCTGATTGCAAGGATATCGTGCAGTGCGCATTCAGCCTGAACGATTTCGAGGTGGAGGTCTTCCGCGCCGCCAGCAAGCACGGTCCGGTGCGGGCGGACGAACTCGCCGATGGCATGGGAAGGGACCGCTCCACAGTGTACCGGGCCCTTCAGAAGCTGATGAGCTGCGGGATGGTGCACCGGGACACCAGGAGCCTGGAGAAGGGCGGCTACTACCACGTGTACGAGGCCATCGACATGGGCATACTTAGATCAAAGCTCGAGCAGTGCGTGGATGATTGGAACAGGCGCATGCACGACGCCCTGGCCCGGTTCGAGGACCAGCTGTGAGCCCGACCACCTGCGATTGAGAGCGGAGCGAGACCCCCTGATCGACTGACACCACACATCCTGGGGCTGGGAGGCCTTTATTGGCATAGATTAATAGCACCGTTGGTCATTCTCAATTGACCGCCATGAGCTTCAAGGGCATGGACATAGTTTCTATCCGCGATCTTTCAAGGGAGCAGATCGAACAGGTGCTGGACCTCGCACAGAAGATGGTCCCGTACGCCAAGGGCGAGAAGACCACCAAGGCACTGGACGGGCGCATCCTGGCCAACCTGTTCTTCGAGCCATCCACCAGGACCAGGCTCTCCTTCGAGAGTGCCATGGTGCGTATGGGGGGGAGGTTCATAGAGATCGCCCAGCCCCAGAGCTGCTCCACCGTCAAGGGAGAGACGCTGGCGGACACCATACGCATGGTGGAGGGCTATGCCGACGCCATCGTGCTACGCCACCCTCACGAGGGAGCGGCGAGGCTGGCGGCCCACTTCTCGGAGAAGCCGGTCATCAACGCCGGGGACGGCGCGGGGCAGCACCCCACCCAGACCCTGCTGGACCTCTTCACCATCAAGCAGCAGAGCGGGAGCATCGCAGGAAAGAAGGTAGTGCTGGTCGGGGACCTAAAATACGGCCGCACCGCCCACTCCCTGGCCGAAGCGCTGGCGATGTTCGGGGCCGACCTGACGTTCGTGGCCCCGCCCATCCTGCAGATGCCCAAGGAGACGGCCAAGGAGCTGGAGAAGCAGGGCATCAAGGCCCGCCTGTGCTCCAAGCTCGACGACGTCATCGCCGACGCCGACGTGCTGTACGTCACCAGGATACAGCGGGAAAGGTTCCCCGACCCCTCGGAGTACGCCAAGGTGGCGGGCAGCTACCGCATCGACAATGCCCTGCTGAGGGAGGCCAAGAAGGACCTGGTGATCATGCACCCCCTGCCCAGGGTGGACGAGATCGCTCCCGAGGTCGACCATACCGAGAACGCGAAATACTTCGTTCAGGCGTTCAACGGGGTGCCGGTGAGAATGGCGCTCCTCAACATGGTGCTGGGAGGAGAGCTGCAATGAAGGACTTCAGAGTGACCCCGATCAGGAACGGTACGGTCATCGACCACATCGACCCCGGCATGGCCCTCAAGGTGCTACGGATCATCAGGGTGAACGAGAACGTTCAGTCGACCGTGTCGGTGCTCATGCACGTTCCGTCGAAGAAGGAGGGTTGGAAGGACGTGGTCAAGGTAGAGGACCGCGAGCTCGACCCCAAGGAGGTGGACAAGATCTCCCTCATCGCGCCCAAGGCGACGATCAACATCATCCGCGACTTCAACGTAGCCGAGAAATACACGGTCAAAATGCCCGAGGTGGTGAAGGGCATCGTCCATTGCGACAATCCCAACTGCATCACCAACAAGGGCGAGCCGGTAGAGACGGAGTTCGTGGTGGAGTCGAAGAGGCCAGTGATCATCCGCTGCCTCTATTGCGACCGCATCCAGGAGAACTTCGCCGACCGGCTGGCGTGAAGTCAGCGCAGCCAGGACATGTCCGCCTTGGTCCTGGAGACCACCTTTTCCATGCTCTCCAAGATCGCGGAGTCCTCGGTGTCCCGGTCCGCCGAGGCCACCAGGAGCAGACTGGGAGACAGCTCGGTTATGAACAGCTTGGTGTTGTGGAACGCTGCCATCAGGTAGTCGATGCCGTCCTTGAACACATCGTTCTTGGTGGCCTCGGCGGCAGAGTACATGATCGCGGACATCGCAGAGAACGTCTCCGTCCTCGACGGAGAGGCGGCCTTCCCCGCCACCAGCAGGCCGCTCTTGGAAACAATGGAAACGCTCTGGACGGTCTTCCCCTGGGGGAACTCCCCGTAGATTATCTCCTCCAATGCGCTCTCCACCGACTTAGCGTCCTGCAAAATCATGCCTCCCATACACGCCCTTCACGGTTAGTCCCGAGATACTATGCTGAGCAGATGCGATATATCATTATCGGCCGCCAGAGGATGGGACCGCCCTGACCTGGCCCCCATTATGATAAGCTACATAAGGGGAGAGGGATTAACGGCTGGCGGGGCGGAACGACAATGCCATCCAAGGTGTACGTGCTGACCGGGATGCCCGGAGCGGGCAAGGAGGAGTTCGTCCAGGTGGCCCTGGACAGAGGGTGCTCGGTGGTCCGCATGGGCGACGTGGTGCGCTCCGAGGCCGGGAAGCGCGGCATCGAGATGGACGATCGCGGAGTGGGCGGGTTCGCCAGCTCGGAGAGGGAGGTCCACGGTCCCGGGATATGGGCCAGCCGTTGCGTTCCCCTGCTGGGCGACGGTTGCGCAGTGATAGACGGCTCCCGGAGCACGGCGGAGATGGGCGTGTTCAGGAGGGAGCTCGGCGACCAGGTCCGCCTGATCGCGGTTCACACCTCCCCGCGCCTGCGGTTCGAGCGCCTCCAGAAAAGGGGGCGCTATGACGCCCCCGGGAGCCTGGAGGAGTTTGAGGCAAGGGACACCCGGGAGCTCGGGTGGGGGCTCGGCTCGCTCATAGCCCTGGCCGATGTCATGCTCGTGAACGAAGGCGCCCTGGAGGAGTTCCGGGCCCTGGCGGCGAAGGAGCTGGACCGGCCATGGTGAAGTTCAAAGTAGTACGCCTGTGCAAGCAGGAGGCCATGTCCATAGCGCCCTCGGAGATAGTGCGCTTCGATCTGGAGAAGGCGGCCGGGCTGCTGTCCGCGAGCGGCTACTCGGTGGAGACGAAGGAGGTCATGGTCGTCGCCAGGAAGGACGGCGGCGAGGTCACCTTCTACCGCAACGGAAGGATGCTGATCTCGCAGGTGGGATCGAAAGAACAGGCTAAGGAGATCGCTGAGGCCATCTACGCAGCGGTGGAAGGCTCGCGGGAAGGCTCCCCGCTCAGCAGCTCCTGAGGGATGTTTCGGATGGTCCCCCTCTCAAGGTCCTGGGGGGTGAAGTCCTTGCGATCCTCGGTCCCGTCCCTGAACACCACGCTCAGGGACAGCCTGTCGTCCTCCAGGGACATCTCCACCGAGCGCAGGTTGGATATGTACATCGCCTCCCGCTTGTCCACGCCCGCACGCCTGATGATCGCGCTCTCCTCCATCTCCTTGATGAGGCGGTAGCAACGGGAGAGGGATAGGTGGCAGGCCTTGGCGATATCCTTTACCGACCTTGGCCGAACGTCGGTTGCCGAAAGGATTCGCCTGCGGTCTATATCGCAGGTCAGTTGCGCGATGTCAAAGTACATTTTTCCCATCCTGGAAAAGCCACGTGTAGATGCATATAAAGCGGTTGGTCTCAGATTATCTTTTATGATTTCAATGAGTACCCCCACCTCCGTCCAGTTCGACGGGCGGCTTAGAATCATTTCTACAAATATCATTCCATATGATAAATTATATAAAAACAATGAATACTCGACCAGACAGATAGGGGGCGGGATCTCGATGAGGGACGTTCTGCTGCTCCACCGCGGCAGTTAATAATGCTGCCTTGAACAAGTGGATGGCCCCGCAGTGGGTCGGGAGGGGACGATAAATTGCTGCACTATTATTATATGAACCGTACCCATTCGACCACCTATGTTCAGCTGGGAGGGCCTGGCCATCATCTTGGCCTTGTGCAGCATCCTTTCCGTGCTGTCGTATCGCTTTGGTCTTCTGACCTCCAGCGGCGCGATGGCATCCTTCGCGGTGGGGATGTTGATAGGTGTCCTAGGCTCCATAGAGTGGCTTTTCCTCCTCATCGTGTTCACTTTCCTCGGCTTCTTTGTTACCAAGTTCCGAATGCAGGTGAAGCAGAAGAAGGGGCTGCAGGAGGGGCGGAGGGGCGAAAGGACCTACAAGAACGTCCTGGCCAACGGCCTCGTCCCTGCCCTGGTGGCGATCGTGTCCTTCGCGTACGGCGAGCAGGACTCCATGCTGGCCAACATCGCGTACATCTCCGCGGTGGCGGTGGCCGCCTCTGACACCACTGCCAGCGAGCTCGGCGTTCTCGACCCCGACGTGCGGCTAATAACCACATGGGAGCGCGTTCCCCCCGGCACTGACGGCGGCATCTCCATCCAAGGGACCTTCTGGTGCATAGTAGCCTCCGTCTTTGCCTCGGGCATCGGCTGGCTGGTGGTGTATCAGCGCATCCTCGATCCCCTGTTGATCATACCCATCGCGATGGGCGTGTTCGGCTGCATGGCCGACAGCGTCATCGGAGCGACCCTGGAGAGAAAGCATGTGGTGACCAAGCTGGGGACCAACATCCTGTCCATGGTCGCGGGCACCCTGCTGGCCGCCGCGATCTACCTGGCCCTGTGACCTTCCCATCTATCTGTATGGGGAGGTTGGAAAAGGGTTATATATAACAAGTTCTTTCGAGGATTTGGTGTGACGGCCACAGCGGCGGGGATACACCCGGTCCCATTCGAACCCGGAAGTTAAGCCCGCCCGCGTTTCGTGCTGTACTGCGGTGCGCGAGCCCGCGGGAACCACGAGACGCTGTCAGCCACTTTTTACATTCTCGCTGTTCAGCGCACAGTACGCAAAGGTAAGCATTTCCTTCGAGCCATCCCTGGTACGCCCGTTCTGGTCGCCCTCCCGCCCCAGCAGTCTTGCGGCCATTCCCTCAGCGATCCGGCCTTGCTACGGCATTGGATGACTTTTCTGTCAAGAATATCGCAACCATAATATACGGCCGGGTTCAAATTTTTCATCCGAATAAATTAAGTTGGAGGTTCGAGAATGAGGAAGAACATATTGACATTAGCGTTAGCTATGGCGATCCTTTTTTCCGCGACCGTAGCCGCCACGGTGCCTATCGGCACGGTGTCCGCCCTCGAGTACGGGGCCTTCGAATACGAAGTGGTGAACGACGGTGCCGAGGTCAACATCACGGGGTACAACGGCCCGGGCGGGGCCATATCGATACCGGCTAAGATCAACGGGCTGCCGGTCACCGGAATAGGGAACAACTCGTTCTTCAGCGAGTTCGCCATCACTTCCGTGACGATACCGGGCAGTGTCAGGACCGTCGGCATCCAGGCGTTCGCGCAGTGCACCGCTCTGGCCTCCGTGACCATCGGCGACGGGGTCGAGGAGATCGGGAGCTGGGCGTTCTACCGGACCAATCTTACCTCCGTGACCATACCCAAGAGCGTGGTCAGCGTGGGAGGCGGAGCGTTCGCCTACTGCTCGCTCCTGACCGCCATAAACGTCGATAACGTCAATCCCGTCTACAACAGCGTCAACGGCGTGCTGTACAACGAGGACAACACCCGGCTCATGATGTACCCGGGAGGGAGGGCAGGAGCGTTCACGGTGCCCAACGGCATCACTGCCATCAATGGCTACGCTTTCTTCGGCTCCACCGGCCTCACCTCTCTGGTGATGCCCAGCAGCATCCTCGCCGTCTACGACAACGCCACCGGCAGCTGCCCCAACCTGATGACGGTCATCTTCAAGGGCGACGCGCCGGACGATGAGTACATGATCGGCACCTGGGCCGCCAACCACAATCCCGGGCTCATCGCATACTACTACGAAGGCGCCGCCGGCTTCACCCCCGTGTGGAAGGGAGTGACCACATCCGTGCTGGGAGCGACCGCCACAGCCCCCAACGCCCTCGTGGCGATCCCGGGCGACGGGGTGGTGACCCTGATATGGAGCGCTCCCAGCCACCCAGGCAGCCCTGCTGTCGAGGAGTATGTCTTGTACGTTGACGGCGCGGAGCGCCAGACCGTCGCTTCCACCAGCCTGACGGTGACCGGGCTCAGCAATGACCAGGAGTACTCGTTCAGCGTCGCGGCCCGCAACACCGCTGGCATCGGGCAGAAGTCCAGTACCGCCACCGCCACCCCGCTGGAAGGTCTTCCTGACGTGGCCGCCCCGACCGTGATCGTTCGTTCCCCCGAGGGGACCGGCGCCGTCATCGGCAGCGCGATCAGCGTCACCTTCTCCGAGGCCATGGACCAGGGCTCCTTCAGCATGGTCGTCAGCGGCGTCGACGGGCAGATATCTTGGAGTGGCAACACCGCCAAGTTCATCCCGTCCTCGGAGCTGGCCTACGGCACCACCTACACCGTGACGGTAAGCGGGAAGGATGTCGCCGGCAACTCACTGGCGGCAACGAGCTGGTCCTTCACCACCGCGGAGGAGACCGCCGGCAAGGCCGACACCCCGGACAACGCCATACTATACATGGGGATAGTGGCCATCGTGGCCCTTGCGGCCGTAGGGGCGTTCTTCCTGCGCAGGAAGAAGTGATCCCGAACGAGGGGGACCTCCCCCTCCTTTCCTTTTATTCCAACCCCAACATCACCCACGGCCAATCCCTCCCGGATGAGCTGCCGGGGCCTCACTACCGGATAGTGTATCTGTAAGAGAAATCGTTTTATCGATACCACGGGGTCTACCTTTCATCCAGGTGTGGAAGATGGACATTGTGGACAACTTTATCCTGATCGTCGCGGTGGCGCTGATAATCGTGCTGGTCGGATGGCTGGAGATCCGCCATATGAAAAAGCGGAGGAAGGACCAGGTGGATGTTGGCATCATCAGGGATGATGCGTACAACGCCGTGGCCACCATCAAGGCGGTGGCCTCGTCCCTGCGCGACAACGGTCGCGAGGTCATGGAGGCGGAGATGATCATCTACCGCGCCGAGAGCGCCTATGAGAGCGGCAACTATGCGGAGTGCAAGGAGTTCGCTGACCAGGCCAGATCGTCCCTCCTCAGGAGCAAGTCCAAGAACGACCTCGCGGACATGTCCGAACCGCCCGCCCCCACCACGGTAGAGAAGCTGAGCACCGAGGTGCCGGCCAACATGACGAAGAAGATGCCGGCGAACTACCTGGAGTCCAAGTTCATCATCGAGACCGCGGATGGAATGGTCCAGGCCGCCGGCGAGGAGGCCAGGACCGAGGCGGAGCTGCTCTGCCAGGAGGCCAAGGGGGCCTTCGAGGCCGGCGACTACACTGCGGCGCTGAGGTCGGCCATGAGGGCGAAGAGAGCCATCGAGGGAAGCGCCGGGAAGCAGAAGGGGAGGGCTTTCGCGAACGCTGAGGTCCTCGTCCTGCCCAAGAAGAAGGAAGAAAGACCGGCAGAGGAGGCCGCAGCCGAGGTGACAAAGTGCGAGAACTGCGGCGCGGCGGTGGGGCCCGAGGACGGGTTCTGCTTCGCCTGCGGCAAGAGACAGGGCCCGAAGGTCTGCCCGTCCTGCTCCAAGGAAGTGGCCGAGGACGACGCGTTCTGCCGAAAGTGCGGGACCAGGATAGAGGTGTGAGACATCCGTCTCGCCGCCCCATCTACGACGGCCGCCGTCCCGCGCCTCCAACACACTCGTATAGGTTTTTATATCAACCGCCTCATGTTCCCGCCGTTGTCCATGATGCTGGTCAAATTGGGCGGAAGCGTGATCACCGAGAAGGGCAGCTACCGCACCCTGCGCGCCGACGCGCTCTCTCGATTGGCCCAGGAGATCAAGGCCTCCGGCGCGGCCGTCATGATAGTGCACGGCGCTGGCTCGTACGGGCACATCGTCGCCGCGAGGCACCAGCTCCAGAAAGGATACTCGAACCCCTCCCAGATCAAGGGGGCGGCCCAGGTGATGGAGGACGTGCGCGCCCTGAACCTGGAGGTGGTGTCCCGCCTCAACCGGGCCGGGGTCGCCTCGGTCTCCCTCCCCCCCAGCGCCGTCGCCGAACTCAGCGGCGGCGCGCTCTCCGGGCTCGACCTGGACCGGTTCGGGAGGTACAATGATCTAGGCATCGTGCCTGTGACCTTCGGGGACGTCGCCCTAGATTCGAAGCGGAAGTTCGGCATATGCTCGGGGGACCAGCTCATGGAATCGCTGGCCGAGCGGTTCAGGCCGGAAAGGATCATATTCGTCACCGACGTGGACGGCGTGTTCACGGCGGACCCCCATTCCGACCCCCGGGCCAGCCTGATCGAGAACGTGGACCGGGCGGCCTTGGATGCTCTCCCCCGCTCCCAGCGGAACGCCGACGTCACCGGCAGCATCTTCGGCAAGATCGAGGTCATGATGAGGATCGCCTCCCACGGGGGCGATGCCGTGGCCATCAACGGGCTAGCGCCCGGCCGCCTGGAGGCGGCCCTGAGGGGCCAAAGGGTTATTGGCTCGAAGGTCGTGGGCGGTGCGGAATGAAAAAGATAGAGAAGAGGAAGGCGGACCACATCCAGGCCACCCTGGAAGGGGATGTCGCGTCATCGCACAATTATTGGGACGACATCAAGCTGGTCCACGACGCCCTGCCGGAGGTGGACCTGGACGAGATCGATACCTCCGCGATAGTGCTGGGCAAGAAGCTCTCCGCCCCGCTCATGGTCACCGCCATCACCGGCGGCTATTCAGAGGCCGAGAAGATCAACCGCAACCTGGCGGAAGCATGCGCGGAGCTGAGGATCGGCCTGGGCATAGGGAGCCAGAGGGCCGCCCTGGAAAAGGGGGACCGGAAGAGCTACGCTATCATCAAGGACTATGACGTCCCGCTCAAGGTCGGCAACATCGGGGCGCCCCAGCTCATCGCCCAGAAGAACAAGAGGGCCTTCGGGGCGGAGGATGCCAGAAAGGCCATGGACATGATCGGGGCGGACGTCGTGGCGGTCCATTTCAACTTCCTTCAAGAGGTTGCCCAGCCCGAGGGCGACACCAGGGCCAAGGGGTGCTACGACGCCATAAGGTCCCTGGCGAGGGAGGTCCCCATCATGGTGAAGGAGACCGGGGCGGGCATATCGAGGGACGTGGCAATGCGCCTCAAGGGCATCGGGATCAGGGGACTGGACATCTCCGGCACCGGAGGCACCAGCTTCTCTAAGGTGGAGGCGGTAAGGTCCCGGGCCATGGGGGACCAGAGGTGCTCCGCCATCGGCGAGACCTTCGGGGAATGGGGGATACCCGCGCCCGTTTCGGTGATGTGGGCGAACGTGGGGCTGCCGATCATAGCCAGCGGAGGCGTCGTCGACGGCCTCCAGGCGGCCAAGAGCATCGTGGTGGGGGCGCAGTGCGCCGGCACCGCCAGGGCGGTGCTGAAGGAGGCCCTGGTCTCGTCCAAGGCGGTGGAGGACAAGCTCCGCCTCATGCTCGACGAGCTCAGGGCGGCGATGTTCCTGACGGGGTCAGCTAACGTCAACGAGCTGGCGTCCAAGGATTTCATTTTGACCGGGGCCGCTCGGGAGTGGGCCTCGTGCATCAAGGAGGGTCAACAATGGATGTTCTGAAGGAGATCTCAAAGCGCGCGAAGGAAGTGGACGGGGCGGTCATGTCCTACCTCCAGGAAGGCGATGTACCGAAGCTCATGGAAGCGGTGAAGCACTATCCCGCCGCCGGGGGAAAGAGGCTGCGGCCGGTACTGGCGATCGCGGTCGCCAACGCGGTCAGCGGGGCAGGTAAGAAGGCCATGCCGTTCGGCTGCTCCCTGGAGATAATCCACAACTTCACCCTGGTCCACGATGATGTCATGGACAACGACCCCGTGCGGCGCGGACGGCCAGCGGTGCACGTCCTCTTCGACATGCCCACCGCCATCATCGCCGGCGATGCCCAATTCGCCCGTGCCTTCGAGGTGCTGACCGAGACCGACGTCCCGCCCCAGCACGTCAAGCGGCTGTTCAGGATCACCGCCAACACGGTGTGGCTGATCGCCGAGGGCCAGCAGGAGGACATGGACTTCGAGCACATGCCCGCCGCGGACCTCGCCATCGATGACTACATGCGCATGATCCACAAGAAGACCGCCGTGCTGTTCGAGTGTGCCGCCGAGGGCGGCACCCTCATCGCCGGCGGCACCGAGAAGCAGGTCGCCGCCATGAAGGAGTACGCCCGCCTCCTGGGCCTGGGGTTCCAGATCCATGACGATGTTCTCGCCCTCACCAGCAGCGAGGAGGTGCTGGGGAAGCCCGTGGGCAGCGACATCCGGAACGGCAAGAGGACCCTCATAGTGCTCCATGCCCTGCATTCCCTTGACGCGTCGGATCCCCGCCGCAGGACCCTGGAGAAGGCGCTCGGCAACGACGGCGCGACCCCTGAAGAGATCAAGGCGGCCATCAGGGCGCTGGATGACAGCGGCAGCATCGAGTACGCCAAGAAACTGGCGCTCGACTACGCCGCCCAGGCCAGGAAGGAGCTGGATGTCCTCGAGGAGAGCGAGGACAAGGAGTTCCTGAAGGGGCTCATCGACTTCGCCGTCGGCAGCAGGAAGACCTGACGGGCTCGCCCGGTCAGCGCGAAAGGGGCGTCCCGCGGCCGATCCCGTGGGGCCTCCTGCCCAAACTAACAGGTGATTCCTTCGAGGGTGAACTTGAAGTCCGCCACCAGGCCCTCGGGCAGGGAGCGGTGCTTCATCAGCACGGCCCTGCGCACGCCGGTGGACACGCGGTCCAGCCGGATGATGACCTTGGAGTTGTGGTGCAGGGCATGCCCTCCCAGGGCCTCATAGGTCCCGGTCTCCACGTCGGTGTACACCTGAGACGTCACCAGGATGGGCAGGTTCTTCTCCCTGGCGATGTTGGTCAGCTTGGTGGACTGCCCCGCCAGCGATTTCCTCTCGCCCCGGTCCTCCTCCCGGGAGGTGAGTCGATAGTGCATGCTGATGGAGTCGATGATTATCATGCCCACGTCCACGTTGCTCTGGGCCAGCTTGATGGCCTTGTCCACCATCCGCTCCTGCTCGTCAAAGCTGCTGATCGACGAGAACAGGATGTTCTTGGCCACCGCCTCGTAATCCGCCCCCACCACTTGGCGCAGGCGGCTCATGGACACTCCCTCGGTATCAAGATAGATGACCTTCTTGCCGCTCCTGGCCACATCCCTCGCCAGCAGGAGGCACAGGGTGGTCTTTCCCGTCCCCGCCTCCCCATAAAGAAGAGTGACGCATCCGGCCTCCACGCCCCCGTCCAACATGTCGTCGAGGTTCTTGCAGCCGAACGGCAACTTGTCCATATCCTGAAAGAAGGGGTTCAATTATGATAATCTTTCTTATTCCTTCTCGTCCGGCGTTTCGGGCAGGGGGCACACCACCGGCACCTCGTACACTCTAAATCGAAGTATGACCAGTCCGCTGGCTATCATCATCACGGTCATCAACGGGAGCGCGGAATCGTACGAACCGGTGTATGCGGCAAGGACACCGAAGATTATCGGCCCCAGGGCCCCGGCGCCGTTGGAGAAGCCGTTCACTATCCCGGTAGCCGAGCAAGTGAGCCGGTTAACGCAGCAGCCCTGCAGCAGGGTGGTGATGTTCGGGCTCAGCAAGGCGAGGAAGAAGAACAGGCCGCCCAGGGAGACCAGCGTCTCCCACCTGCCGTGAATGAAGTTCACTATCACGATCATGACCGCGCCGGCGAAGGAGAATGCGGCGGTGACCGTGGAGCGCCGCCCCACCCGGTCGCTGATCCACGAGCCGACCAGCAGGCCGACGATGTACCCGACGTACGGCAGCGCGGCGGCCCAAACCAGCTCGCTGGTCGTGAACCCCCTGGCCAGGACCAGGAAGGTAGGCAGCCACAGCGATATGCCCCAGAACACCAGGACCTCCAGGGTCTGCGACAGCGTCAGGGTGAAGATGCCCTTGATCCTCAGCGATTCCTTGAGATTGTCCCGGGTGAGCCGGAGGTTGTCCCTCAGGGTCTTCTTCTCGCAGTCCGGGGGGCCCTCCGGGCTGTCCTTGAGCAGGAAGAAGATGGGCACCAGAATGGCGAACCCCAGAAGGGATAGGACCACGAACATTATGTTCCAGCTGGTGACCATGATGAGCGGCAGGAGCAGGAGCGGGGACAGGAGGTTGGCGAAGGCGATGGAGCTGTAATAGATGGAGTTCATCCGCGACCTCTTCTCCGGCGGGAACCACGCCTGGGTGACGCTGCTGGCGGACGGGAACGCGATGCCTTGCGACAGGCCGAGCAGCACGCGCAGCAGGACGAACACCGAGAAGTACACCCCGATGATGCCGGTGAGGAGCGTGAACACCGACCAAACCGACACCGCCACCAGCAGGCTCTTTCTCGGACCGTAGCAGTCCACCAGCGGGCTGATGAAGATGTTGGACAGCCCGTACCCCACCAAGAATATGCCCAGCAGCACGCCGCCCAGGCCGCCCAGCTGTTCCTGGTCCCACTGGAAGGTTTCCGCGACGTACGGCATCGCGACCGACAGGGAGACCCTGGTGAGATAGGCGGACAGAACGGTGAGGAACAGGATGATGGCGATGATCGCCTCATAGCGCCGGCGCCCGCCAACGTTCAGCTCCATCGTCCACATTCCTGCCAATCCGTCGTTTATCTCCTTTTGCATGGGGGGTCCGGGCCTCCCGGCACCCCCGGATGTAGGCTGCGGTTAGTGCAAGCGATTGCCAATGCACCGGCGCATAGGCGGGCCATGGAGTCATCTGATGTGCATATTAGTCCGGGGGGCAGGGCCGGCGGCCTGTTCCCCCATTCGACCATCCGCGAAGGGCAGGAGCGTTTCCTCGAGGATGCCCGCATGTGCCTGAGCCAACGAACGCATCTGCTGGCGTACGCGCCCACCGGGCTGGGCAAGACCGCCGTCTCCCTCACCGCGGCGGTGGAGACGGTCCTCCCGTCCAACGGGACGGTGCTGTTCCTCACCCCCCGCCAGAGCCAGCATGCCATCGCCGTGGACACCCTGCGGGCGATCTGGCGCAAGCAGAGGATCGGGGCGGTGGACCTCATCGGCAGGGACGACATGTGCCTGGCCAGGAAGGACGGCCGCGCCCCCTGCGCCAAGGGGCAGGCCTGCTACTTCGCCCCCGCCCCCGTGGACGAAGCGGCCGGGACGCTGCTGGAGTACCCCCTGCATGCCCAGGAGTCCATGCGCTCCTGCCTGAGGGCGGGGGTGTGCCCGTACCACGCCGCCCTCAGGGCCGCGGGCAAGGCCACCGTGATCGTGGCCGACTACAACCAGATGTTCTCCCGGTCCGCCGACCTCCTGGACCGCCTGGGGCGCCCGGGGAAGGACGCGGTCCTGGTGATCGACGAGGCCCACAACCTTCCCGCCAGAACGATGGAGAACTTCTCGGCATCCTTGGCGGCCCGGGACCTCGACCTGGCGCTCTCATTCCCCGGCCTCCGGCACTTCACTCAGGACCTGGAGCTGCTGAGAGATCGGGCCGCTGAGCTGATGGAAGGGAGGAGCGAGAACATCTCCACCGAGGACATCGACGGTCCGCTGAAGAGCAACTGCGGGGTCGACTCCTCCGGCCTGGCGGAGGAGATG